>VGEB01000001.1 GCA_016869435.1 Alphaproteobacteria bacterium
CATCCGTCGTCAGGTCGAGGATAAAGGCGCGATGCCGAACATCCCGCCAAAGACGAACCGCAGATGGAAGAACTGCTTCTCGCCCTTCCTCTATCGCAACCGCAACGCCATCGAGCGGATGTTCGGGCGGCTGAAGGATTTCCGACGCATTGCAACGAGATATGATCGACTCGCAGCAAACTTCCTCGCAGCCGTCTGCCTTGCCGCGACCGTCAGCTATTGGTTATGAGTCCGGAGCCTAAGTCACGCGAGCTGATCCCCAGTTCGACGCTGAGTTCTTGAAGCAAATCATGGGGCTGAGTCATGACGGCACCCTAGAACCCGCTACAGTCTGTTTGACGTGTCGTGGTAGTGGCGTCGTCCTACTGATTGCGAGCGCAATATCTGCCTTACGGCGAGAGCTATCAGAAATCGCTACTCCATCCTTGAAGCTGTAATCAAACGGATCACGGTCAATTAGAGCATAGAAATAGTCTTTTCCAGAGTAGGGCAACATCCTTATCCACCCGACTAATTGCAGGCAATACAATATGTTGCGTATTTCTTTCTCAGTCAAACCAAGACCAATGGCTTCAACAACTTTATATAGAACCCTTGTATTTATCGCAAAAGTTATGAAAACAATCCAGTAAACGCTAAACATGTTTCTCGCGTTGGCGGATTGCACGAGTAGCTCGGATTTTGGTGCAGATTCCAAATGACCATTAATAAAATTGATCATTTCTTTCTTGTGCGGGGAAGCCGACCTCAATATAAGTTTTCCGCCTCGATTTGTTCTCCACGGATAAAATCCCACAAACTCGTCACTATCCTTCTTTATTCGCTCTACGGGCCCAAACCGGATAAATGATTCTTCGTTTGCGTGCCGTTCTTTAAGTATAAGTCGTAACTTTGCGCGGATGTGTTCGTTGCTCGCAAAAGCGCCCAACTCCGCCAAGCTCCCGGGGCTCTCCGCTACAACAAGGATAACCGATGCTATATGCGCGATATCTTCTTCGAACGAAATAAGGTCGTGATAATCGGTCTCTCGATAAAGTTGGTTAGCTTCTTCGGCTAATACTACGTGGCCCTTGAGTGGGCTTCTGACTTGAAAAGATCGATAAAGATAGTCTCTCAAACTTTGAAATTGGTCCGACCTTTCCTTCGAAACTACGCCCCCACAAAAAAAGACAACTTTTGTCGGCCGGGCGACCCTTAATTTGTCCTCGTTCAGATCGGAGTAAAAACTGACGATTTCGTCGATCAACTGCTCTTTACCCTTGGAAGGCAGGAACAAGCTGGAGAGCCAGCGGCAGGAGCAACGCGACTAGAGATGGCTCTCCAGCTTGTTCCTGCCGTTAAGCGCTAACAATAACGTTCCGTCTGGCGAAGCGCCCGACAGAGCCGAGACAGATAAGCTGATTCGGCTCGCACGCGTAAAAAGCAATTTTTAGTATGGAGGAATTCGTGTCTACGCGTCAAATAAAAGTGTACCGAATTACGTTGCAGCATGGCGATCAATGCCGAGCTATCGACGACGATCATGGCTCGTTGATGTCGTCCATGATCTCCTGTGGAGAACGCGGATCGAGAATCGGCAAGGCGGCGATTTCGGCGCCCAACGCCTGCATCTGTTCGACCGTCATGCGACGTCGACGTCGCGCCGGCGCCACGCCCGCCGCCCGCGCGGACTCTTCCAGCGCCTGACGGACGGCCTCGTCGACGGAAACCCGGCGAGCCGCCGCGAGGCGCTCGGCCAGGGCCTCGGTCTCTCGGGAAAGCGCGATCATGGCGCAAAGTTTAACATGACTGGGAAAGAAAGTCCGGCCTATTCCCGCTTCGCCTTTTTCGCCGCCTGCCCCACACGAAACGAGACCGCCCAGCCCGGTTTCTCCATCTGCCTACCACGCGCCACGGCGAGCGCGTCTGGGGCGACATCCTTGGTAATGACGGAGCCGGAGCCGACATAGGCGCCCTGCCCGATCGTCACTGGCGCCACGAGCGATGAATTGGAGCCGATGAAGGCGTTGTCGCCGATCGTCGTGCGATATTTGAGAAAGCCGTCATAGTTGCAGGTGATGGTTCCCGCGCCGATATTGGCGTTCACGCCGATGTCGGCGTCGCCGATATAGCTCAGATGATTGACCTTGGCGCCCCGCGCGACATTGGCGTTCTTGATCTCAACGAAATTTCCCGCCTTCGCTTTTTCCGCAAGCGCCGCGCCAGGCCGCAACCGTGCGAAGGGACCAACGCTCGCGCCTTCGCCGACCTGCGCGCCTTCGAGATGGGAAAAGGCGTGGATCATGGCGCCGTCAGCGATGGCGACGCCGGGGCCGATGACGACATGCGGCTCGATCGTCACGTCGCGGCCGATCTGCGTATCGGCGCAAAGAAAGACGGTTTCCGGCGCAATCATCGTCGCGCCGCCCGCCATGACCGCGCGGCGCAGCCGCGTCTGCGCCACGGCCTCGGCTTGAGAGAGCTGGATTCGGTCGTTGACGCCGAGCACTTCGCTTTCATCGGCGATGACGACTTTCGCTTGGCGTCCGTCGGCCCGCGCGAGCTCAACGACGTCAGTGAGGTAGAACTCGCCCTTGGCGTTCTTATTGTCGATCCTTTCGAGCAGGCGGAGCGCGTGGGCGCCGTCGATCGCCATCAGGCCGCCATTGCAGAGCGTGACTGCGCGTTCTTCCTCGCTCGCGTCTTTCTCCTCGCGGATCGCGGCGAGACGCCCCGAGGCGTCGCGCAACAGTCGGCCGTAACCGAATGGGTTGAAGGCTTCAAAGCCAAGAACCGCGACGGCGGCGCCTTCGGCGATAGCCGCTCGCAACGCGCCGATCGTCGGCGCGGTCAGGAGCGGCGTGTCGGCGAACAGCACGATGAGGTCGTCGCACCCTTCTGCGATGGCGGTGCGCGCGGCGAGAACGGCGTGCGCGGTGCCGCGCCTTTCGCTTTGGACGAACATTTGCGCGTCGGGAACGTAGCGGCGCGCTTCCGCGCCGACGTCGTCGCGTCCAGGGCCGACGATCACCGCGACCCGGCTGACGCCCGCCGCGACCGCGCTTGCCAGCACATTGGCGAGCATGGACCGGCCGGCGACTTCATGCAGCGCCTTTGGGCGGTCGGATTTCATCCTTGTGCCCTCGCCGGCGGCGAGGACGATCGCGAGCGCGCTTCTTTCTGTCGGCATCGGGCGCCCAGTGGCTAGACGTTGCGTAAGGAATCGGCGCAGCGACGCCGCTCAGGCCGCGGTTCTGGCAGATTCGAGCCGCCGAGCGCAAGGCGCCGCGGCCTTCGCGCGCAGCCAACAAAAACCGCCAAGAAAACCATTTTGTCTCCTCAGCTTTCTTGTATAGAGGGACAGTCGCCAGCCCAGCGCCGCAATAAGGCTCAATCGCCCGTTCTGGACCGCTCGGATCGGCTTCCTTCGGTAACGCATGTTCGAACGTCGAGATGTTTTGAAAGCGGGGTTGGGCGCAATCGCGGTGGGAATTGTCCCGCCGGCGTCAAGCGCGGAAACTGCCGGCCAGACGGCGAATCCGAAGGCTCCGGAATCGGCGCCTTTTTCCCGAGAAATGATCGTCGAGTTGGCGCGCGCGCTGGCCGCTAAGCCCTACACGCCGCCGCGGACCGACCTTCCCGAACCTTTCGCCAATCTCTCTTACGAACAGTTCGTCGGAATCAAGACGAAGCCGGACTCGACGATATGGCGTCCGGACAACGCCGGTTTCAGCATCGAGCCACTTCACCGCGGCCATATTTTTGCAGCCGCCGTGGACATCTACCTCGTAGAGGACGGCGCCGCCACGCGTCTGCCCTATGAAAAGCGCCGCTTCGATTATGGCGCCTTGAATGTTCCGGAGAAGCTGCCCGACCTTGCATTCTCGGGGTTCCGGGTGCTTCACGCCCGACATGGCGACTCCGAGGCTGAGCTCGCCTTATTCCAAGGGGCTAGTTTCTACCGCGCGGTCGCGCGCGGACAGAATCTAGGCGTGACGGCTCGCGGTTTGTCGATTCGAACCGCCGATCCGCGCGGCGAGGAGTTTCCGGCGTTTCGAAGCTTCTGGATCGAGAAGCCCGCCTTGGGCGACAACGCTCTCGTCATCCACGCGCTCCTCGACTCGCCCAGCGTCGCCGGCGTTTACCGATTCACGCTGCGGCCAGGCGAAGCGACGCTCATCGACACGGAATTGACGCTCTATCCGCGGACGGCGATCGATCATTTCGGCCTCGCCGGCTTTGCGGCGACCTCGCTCTTCACGCCCCTCGACCGCGCAAGGCCGGACGACTGGCGGCCGATGGTCGCCGACATCAACGGCATTCAGATGCTCACCGGCCAGCGCGAATGGCTTTGGCGGCCAGTGTCAAACCGGGAGATTTTGCAGTTCTCCTCTTTCGTCGACGGAAATCCGCAGGGATTCGGCGCGCTGATCCGGCAGCGCGACATCGAAGATTACGAGGACGATCAACAGCACTGGGAGCGTCGTCCGTCGCTTTGGGTCGAACCGCTTGGCGACTGGAGCGACGGGGCGCTTCAACTCGTTGAGATTCCGTCTGAATCAGAAATCAACGCCAATATCGTCGCCTATTGGCGACCCAAGACCGCTCTCGCCGCCGGCAAGGAGACATCCTTTGCCTATCGGCAATTCTGGTGCTGGGAGCCGCCGGCGCGGCCGCCGCTGGCGATCGCCGAGAGCGCGCGCTCCGGCCGCGCGCCGGGAGCGAAGCTCCGCCGTTTTGTCGTCGTCTTTTCGGGCGAACTATTGGCGGACCCGCAACGCACGGCGCGGCTTAAGGCGGCGTTGACGACCTCTCCCGGATTGGCGACCAATATTCAGACCTATCTGAATCCCTCAGCGAAGTCGTGCCGCGTTGTCTTCGACGTGGACCCCTCCGGCGAGAACTTCTGCGAGCTTCGGCTTGTTCTCCAGTCGGATGAACGCCCGATCAGCGAGACCTGGCTCTACCGATGGACGTCTTGACTTTCGCCTTAGACGACCCGCCGACGGCGGTGGAGCGGAACGCCGGCGGTTCCGATCCCGCCGCCGCGCCGCCGACTCCTGTTGAGAGCCGGTTGTCCATGCCGGCGCAGAATATTTTCAAGTTCGAGAGGCGCCAGCGGCGAAAAGCCGAGGCGCCGTGGCTGTGGCGCACGCCATGGTTCGCGCGGCTTGTAACTTTCGGCGGCGGTTTCGCGCTGACCGCCTATGGCGCGCACGAAATGTACAAAGTCGTCGACGTCGGCGGCGTGACGACGCTCAAATGGGCGCTGCTGGGGCTGTTCGTCCTCAATTTCTCCTGGATCGCGCTGTCCTTCGCAAGTTGCGTCGTCGGTTTCGCCGCGCTGATGCGCCAGCGCCGGCGCGCGCCGCTGCCGTCGTCGCTCGCCGAGCCCACGGCCGTCGTAATGCCGATCTATAACGAGGCGCCCAGCCGCGTCTTCGCCGCCTTGCAGACCATCTATGAAGATGTGCAGGCGACGGGCCTTGGCGCGCATTTCGATTGGTTTTTCCTTTCCGATACGACCAATCCCGATATTTGGGTCGCGGAAGAACGCGCCTTCGTCGCCATCCGCCGACGTCTCGGCCCGCAGGCGCGCATTTTCTACAGGCGGCGCGAAAAGAACACGGCGCGCAAAGCGGGCAATATCGAGGATTTCGTCTCGCGTTGGGGCGGGGCCTATACGCACATGGTCGTGCTCGACGCTGACAGCCTGATGTCCGGCCCGACCATCGTGCAACTCGCCGCTGCGATGGAAGCCGACCCCGACAGCGGCATCATCCAGACGCTGCCGCTCATCGTCAACCGCAACACGCTGTTCGCCAGGGTCCAGCAATTCGCCGCGCGCATCTATGGTCCGGTGATCGCGGCCGGACTGTCGGCCTGGATGGGCCGCGACGGCAATTATTGGGGCCATAACGCCATCATTCGCACGGAAGCCTTCGCGAAGCACTGCGGCCTTCCAGACCTGCGCGGCCGTCCGCCTTGGGGCGGCCATATCCTCTCTCACGACTTCGTCGAAGCGGCGCTTATTCGGCGCGCCGGCTATGCGGTCTATATGATGCCGACGCTCGGCGGCTCCTTTGAGGAAAGCCCGCCGTCGCTGATCGACCTCTCGATCCGCGACCGTCGCTGGTGTCAGGGCAATCTGCAGCATGCGCGCGTGTTGTTCGGCAAGGGCTTTCACTGGGCGTCGCGACAGCATTTCCTCACCGGAATCTTCGGCTATCTGACTTCGCCGCTGTGGCTCCTGCAACTGCTCATCGGTATCGTCATCGTCTTTCAGGCGAGCTATTTCCGGCCGGAATATTTCACCGGCGAATTCGCGCTTTTCCCGACGTTTCCACGGTTCGACGCGGAGCGGTCGCTCGAACTCTTTGGCCTCACCATGGGCATCCTGCTCGCGCCCAAGCTCTTGGGGTTGATCGTCGCCGTCTCCGAGCCGGAAACGCGCAAAGGCTCCGGCGGCGTGATCATGCTGCTGATCTCGACCCTGTTCGAGGTCGTGCTGTCCGCCCTGCTCGCGCCGATCATGATGCTGATTCAGACCGGCCATGTGCTGCACATCGTCTTCGGATTTGACACGGGTTGGGATCCGCAGCGACGCGACGACGGCTCCGTGCCGTTCACTGACATCGTCCGCCGTCATATTTGGCATGTCGCGCTCGGACTCCTGAGCCTTATCGCCGGCTTCATGATCTCGACCTCGCTCGTCGCCTGGATGTCCCCGACGATCGCCGGCCTGGTGCTCGCGATCTTCATCTCCTGGGCCACGAGCCAGCGATGGCTCGGCCTTGTATTTCGTCGCGCTGGCGTGCTGACGACTCCCGAAGAAACGACGACGCCGCCAATCGCCAAGCGCGGCAAGGCGCTGACCAAGGCGCTCGCCCGCGCCGGCGAAGACGACGTCAACGGTCTGCTCGCAATTCACGCCGACCCGGATTTGCGCGAGCTGCATGAAAACTGGCTGCCGACTCGGCGTCCACGGCAGCGGGGGCAGATCAGCGCCGACCGCGCTCTGGCCGAGGCCAAAATCGCCGACGCCGAGACGATCGAGGATGCAGTCAATTGGCTGAACCGCGGCGAGCGGCTCGTGGCGCTCTCCGACCGCGCGCTGATCGGCATGATCGCGCGCCTGCCGCGCCGCGCCGAACTCGCGGCTGCGGCGCAAAGAACTGCGCGCGCCGCGGAGTGACCGCGACAGAGATGAGGCTGATTGGCCGGTGACTCGCATCTACAAGCTCGTCTCGCGCGCCGACTGGAACGCAGCGGAAGCGTCTGGCGTCTTCAACGGCGCCGCGATCGACATCGCCGACGGCTTCATTCACTTTTCGACCGCCGAGCAGGTCGAGGAAACGGGGGCGAAATATTTCGCCGGCCGAACCGATCTGCTGCTGGTCGCGGTGGACGCCGCCGCGCTTGGCGAGGCGCTCAAATGGGAAGTTTCGCGCGGCGGCGCGCTGTTTCCGCATCTCTATGCATCGCTGCCCTTTGCGAAAGTCGCGCGCGTCGATCCGCTTTCGATCGGCGCGAATGGCCGGCACGACTTCTCTAACATTCTCGAATGATCGACGCTTTCGCCATCGCGTCGCCGCTCCTGCGCCTGTTCGACGCTGAAACGGCCCATCGCGCAACGATCGCCGCGCTGAAGGCGCTGCCGCCGCGCGCGCCGGCGCCCGATGATCCGCGCCTCGCGGTTTCAGCCTTTGGGCTCGACTTTCCCAATCCGATCGGGCTTGCGGCAGGCTTCGACAAGAATGCCGAAGTCGCCGACGCGATGCTCGGCTTCGGCTTCGGCTTCGTCGAAGTGGGGACGCTGACGCCGCGCGCGCAGCCCGGCAATCCGCGCCCGCGCGCCTTCCGCCTCATCGAGGATCGCGCCGTGATCAATCGTTACGGCTTCAACAATGACGGCCATGCGCCGGCGCTGGCGCGCCTGTCGAAGCGCGCGCGACGAGGGATTGTCGGCGTCAATGTCGGCGCCAACAAGGATTCAGACGATCGGATGGCGGACTATGTCGCCGGCGTTCGCGCCTTCGCCGAGGTCGCAAGCTATTTTACGATCAACGTCAGTTCGCCGAATACGCCGGGACTGCGCGATCTGCAGGAGCCGAAAGCGCTTTCCGATCTGCTTGCAAGAGTGATCGACGCGCGCGACGCCGCGCGCGTCAGGCGCCACGTGCTCTTAAAAATCGCGCCGGACCTAACGCTCGATCAGCTCGATAGCGTCGTGCGCGTCGCGCGCGATAAGCGCATCGACGGGATGATCGTGTCGAACACGACGGTGTCGCGCCCCGTGACGCTGCGCTCGCCTTTGGCGAAGGAAAGCGGCGGCCTTTCCGGCGCGCCCCTCTTCGATCTTTCGACGCACATGCTCGCGCAAACTTTTCTACGCGTCGAAGGACAGTTTCCACTGATCGGCGTCGGCGGCGTCGACAGCGCGGAAGCGGCGCTCGCCAAGATCGAAGCCGGCGCGACGCTGGTGCAGCTCTATTCCGCGCTCGTTTATGAGGGACCCAGCCTTGTCAAGCGCATCAAGCGCGGCCAGATCGAAACGATCGAGCGAAGCAAGGAGCCTCTGGCGGCGATGATCGGCAAATGTGCTATCGCGTTATGCCGTGCATAGTAAATCTCGTACTGACGCAGCCCGAGAAAGCAAAGCCCGTCGCGTCTTCCATATGACAGCGCTCGATGCTATCGAGCGCGCAACTCAACGAAAGAGGAACGACGATGACCGACCATATCTGGCTGGCGACGGGCGAAGCGACGGTTCTGGCGGCTGACGGACAATATACCGACGCCATGCCGGAAGTGATGATCGGCAACGTCAAGGGACCGGTCGGGCACGCCTTCGCCAGCATGGCGGGTCAGGTCGCCGGCCATCCGCGCATGTTCGTCATCCGCGATCTCAATCAGCAAGTTCGCCCCGCCACGATGATGACCACCAAAATGACGGTCAAATCGGAAGAATATGTCGAGCTCCTTGGCGGCGTGGTGCAGGCCGCGACCGGCGACGCCATCGTCGACTGCGTCGCCGAGGGGATTCTCCCCAAGGATCAGCTCAACGAGCTCTGCATGGTCATCATGGTCTGGCTCGATCCGCGTTGCGCCAAGCACAAGAAGCTCGACAAGAAAGACTTGTATCGCACGAATTACGAAGCGACCAAGCTCGCGATCTCACGCGCCATCAAGGGCGAGCCGACGGCCGACGAACTCATCGCCAACCGCAAGAGCGTGCAGCATTACGCGCTTGAAGGCGTCTTCGAGGATTGATCGTCGCTGCAAACGCGCAGGCCGATGATCAGGCCCTCCTCGAACCAGCTCGATAGACATTGCGCCAGCCGCTCCGGCGCGATGTCGCCTGACTGCTGGAAAGCGGCCATCTGGCAAATGTCGCCAAAGGCGTGGCCGGCGCGCGCTTCGCAGAGCGCGACATATTCGTCGGGCTCGAGCTGGCGGTACGCCGATTCATGATCGACGCGCCACACGGCGGCATATTCGATTTCATCGCCTGTCGCCGGCGCATCGACTTTTTCCGGCGGCGGCTCCTCGTTGATCGCTGCGCCATAGGACGCGGTCGTGCCGGCGGCGAGTTCGAGCAGCGCCAGACTCGGGTCGAAATCGAAGGCGAGCCGCGGCCAGTCATCGGGCGAGAATTCGGCCAGCGCCTGCACGGCGAGCGGCGTTTTGTCGGGAGCGTCGAAGGCGTCGACCATCGCGCGTTCGAACAGCGCCATCGATACGGGCCGCGCATCGTCGCGCCAAGTCGGACTGTCGCGCATGAAATCCGGCAGTCCGGTCGTAAAAAAGCGTGCATTGAAATCGCGCGACGGGCGCTGATCGATGTAATCGTCGACCAGCGTTTCAAATGCCTCGTCTCCGAGGATCGCGCGCAGGCCCGGGTGATCCTGAGAAACGAAATCAGCCAGTCTCAGGCGGTAGCCGCTCTGATAGACGGCGAGCAGCGTCTCCGGATTCGCGCCGTGCGGCGACGACCGCAATTTTTTCAGGAGAGGCTTGTCCGCCTCTCCTGATCCCGCGCGCACGCTCGCCTGAAACATCGATTGGAATTTGGCGAGCTTCATGCCGCGCTGAGCGCTCGCTCGTTCGAGATGCGCGCGTCGATATCGCGCATATGCTGCATTTCGTCGAGAAGCTCCGAGAGCGGCGGAAAATTGTCGTCGCGTTCGATCATCGCAGAGACGTCGCCGCAGCGCCGGCGCGCATGCTCGTAGAGCGCCCAGACTTCGTCGCAGACCGGCTGGTCATGCGTATCGACGCGATGCGTCTCGTTGTCGGTATGACCCGCCATATGGAACTGAACGACGCGCTCGGCGGGAACGCCGTCGATAAAGGCGACCGGATCGAAGCCGTGATTGAAACTCGAAACGAAAACATTGTTGACGTCAAGCAGCAGCAGACAATCGGCGCGCTCCGCCATTTCGCGAACGAACTCATGTTCGCTCATCTCGGAGTCGAGGAAGGAGATGTAGGTCGAGGCATTTTCGACAACGAGCCGGCGCTTGAGGAAATCCTGCACTCGCTGGATGCGCTCGACGATGTGCGCAAGCGACTCGCGCGTATAGGGAATGGGCAAGAGATCATGAAGCGTGACGCCGTGGACGCCCGTCCATGCGACATGATCCGAAATCCAGGCCGGCTGAACCCGTTCCGCGAGCGCCTTCAATTGCCGCAGGTAATCCATGTTGAGCGGATCGGTCGAGGCAAGCGACATGGAGACGCCGTGCATGACGACAGGATAATCCGCTCGGATCCGATCGAGCATCGCCAGAGGCCGGCCGCCGGCGAGCATGTAGTTTTCGGAAATGATTTCGAACCAGTCGATCGGCGGGCGCGACGAAAGAATCTCGTCGTAATAGACGGGCCTCAGTCCTAAGCCGTAGCCAAGCGGCGCGGGCTTTTCCATGACATTTCCCCTCGCGAGCGCCGCCGCTCTTGCCGGAACTGTAGCGGGGACGGCTGAACGAGCCGCCCCCGAACAAGCGATTACTTGGTGTGGCAGCGGCTCTTCATATTGCAGTGACCTTTATGGTGATGGCACTGCGCCTTATGGTGGCATTTGGCCATGCCGCGGCAGGTGCCCTTGCCGCCGCAATGGGTCTTGGCGTGGGTCGACTTCGCGCCATGCGCGTGCGCGGGCGCAACCGACGCTCCGCTCAAAGCCAAGGCAACCGCGGCGGCCGCAAGCGCCGAACCTGAAATAATATTAGGCTTCATTTCTATCTCCTCTTTATTTCCCCATCGCAAGAGGGGAAGTCGACGCTCTCGCCGCTTGCGCGGCGTCTGCTAGCTTGTACTGAGCGCGCTCGGGCTTTTTGTCGCCCTCCGGTCGGCGCTGGAAGCAGCGCGGCAACAGGACATCCGCGCTGCTTCTTGTTTCGGCGACTCCGCGCTTTGCGATCAGTGCGGCTTAGACCGCGCATCCAAGCTTTGCAATTCCTTAGATTAGGCGTGCAGTTCTGATTCCGCCACCAATAAAATAGACTGTACAGCACGTTCTCGCCATATGTTTAATATATCAAATCAGTATATTAGTGGGATATTGCATCGCAATATCATAGTTTTGCCGCGACCTGTTCAAAGCGTTCCCTGGTCGCGGCGCTTGCGGCGGCGGCGCGTCGCTGTTAGATAACGCCCGCGCCGGGATCAAGCCGGCGCATTCGCTTTGGTTTTCGACTTCGGGCCGCGCCGGCCAGTTCGCTTAGCGAACTTTTTGTCCAGCCTCGCGTTTCAGCGCGGGGGACGTCCGATCGTCGACAGCCGATCCGCAACGCTAACCCTTCGCCGGCGCCGCCCTCTTAAGGGCCTCAGGAGAACAAATGTCCGCCACTACCGATCGCGCCCCCACGCGCGAAGATTTCGCCGCCCTGCTCGATGAAAGCTATGGCCAGAACGAAGCATTCGAAGGCTCCGTCATCAAGGGTCGCGTCGTCGCCATCGAAAAGGATGTCGCCGTCATCGACATCGGCCTCAAGACCGAGGGCCGGGTCGCCATCAAGGAATTCACCGGCTATGGCCGAGACCCCGCCCCACAGGTCGGCGAAGAGGTCGAAGTCTATCTGGAGCGCGTCGAGAACGCGCTCGGCGAAGCCGTCATCTCGCGCGACAAGGCTCGCCGCGAAGAGAGCTGGGTAAAGCTCGAAAAAGCCTTCGAGACCAATGAAAAGGTCGACGGCGTCATCTTCAATCAGGTCAAGGGCGGCTTCACCGTCGATCTCGACGGCGCCGTGGCCTTCCTGCCGCGCAGTCAGGTCGACATCCGGCCGATCAGAGACGTCGGCCCGCTGATGAACGTGCCGCAGCCGTTTCACATCCTCAAGATGGACCGCCGTCGCGGCAATATCGTCGTGTCGCGCCGCACCGTGCTCGAAGAGAGCCGCGCCGAGCAGCGTCACGAGATCGTCGCCAATCTCGAAGAGGGGCAGGTGATTGACGGCGTCGTCAAGAACATCACCGACTACGGCGCCTTCGTTGATCTCGGCGGCATCGACGGTCTGCTGCATGTCACCGACATTGCCTGGCGGCGCGTCAACCACCCTTCCGAGGTGCTGACCATCGGCCAAACCGTCAAAGTGAAGATCATCAAGATTAATCACGAGACGCACCGCATTTCGCTGGGCATGAAGCAACTCCTCGAGGATCCGTGGCAGGGCATCGAGGCGAAATATCCGATCGGCGCCAGGTTCCATGGCCGCGTGACCAACATCACCGACTATGGCGCCTTCGTCGAACTGGAGCCGGGCATCGAGGGCCTTGTCCACGTCTCCGAAATGAGCTGGACGAAGAAGAACGTCCATCCTGGCAAGATCGTATCGACGAGCCAGGAAGTCGACGTTCAGGTGCTCGAAGTCGATCCGGTCAAGCGCCGCATTTCGCTCGGCCTGAAGCAGTGCCTGCAGAATCCGTGGGAAGCCTTCGCCGAGAAGCACCCGGTCGGCTCGACCGTCTCCGGCGAAGTGAAGAACAAGACCGAATTCGGTCTCTTCATCGGACTCGACGGCGATGTCGACGGCATGGTTCACCTCTCGGATCTCGATTGGAACCGTCCCGGCGAGCAGGTGATCGAGGATTACAAGAAGGGCGACGTAATCACCGCCCAGGTCCTCGACGTCGACGTCGAGAAGGAGCGCATTTCGCTGGGCGTCAAGCAGTTGGCGAGCGATCCCTTCGCCACCGCTGGCGCCGAAGAGGGCGCCGAACTCAAGAAGGGCGCCGTCGTCACCTGTGAAGTGACTGAGGTGAAGGATTCCGGCATCGACGTCAAAATCGCCGGCACCGATCTCACGACCTTCATCAAGCGCAGCGAACTCGCCCGCGACCGCGCCGACCAGCGCCCCGAAAGGTTCGCCGTCGGCGAAAAGGTCGACGCCCGCGTGACGCTTTTCGATCGCAAGGCGCGCAAGGTCTCGGTGTCGATCAAGGCGCTGGAAGTCGCCGAGGAAAAGGAGGCGATCGCCCAATATGGTTCGGCCGACTCCGGCGCGTCGTTGGGCGATATTCTCGGCGCGGCGCTGAAAGCCCGCGAGGAGACGCCCAAGAAAGGCAAGAAATCCGAGGAGTAAAATCCCTCGACCTCCAAATTCGAGCCCGCGCCGAAAGGCGCGGGTTTTTGCTGTCTGCACTTCGGCGCCCCGGCCGAGCGATATCACTCATTTGGTCGGCCCACGCTCCCCTCGGAGAGGAACCTGGGCGAAGGGCGAGTTCTCGCATCATCCGTTCGAGGATGGATCGGCGGCGCAGTTGAGCAGCGTCAATCTTTCATTCACCAAAATTCGATTCACGTCGGGCCGTTAACCTAATTTCCGAAGCGACGGCGCAAACTCAGCGCGTTTTTCCCTGCGCGGCGCTAACCGGCCGCCGGAGTCGCGTCACATGAGCGTTGCCGAATTCGACCCTATCGACAGCCATTATGCGCGCCCGCTGCGCGCCCGGCCAGCCGGCGTACGCGCGGCGATGGGAATGGGCGTTGGCGCGACTCTCATCCTCCTCGCCGCCCTCGTCTTTTTTCCACGCGAACCCGTAACCGCCGAACAGCAGAACGACACAAGGGCCGCGCCGCGCGGCGTCGCCGCGCCGCCGGCGAAGATTTCCTCGAGAATCTCCGTTGACGCCGTCGAGGCTTCCGCGCTGATGGCGAAACCCTTCGGCGCGCTAGATGTCGCCGCGCCCGAGTTCGCCAGGGAGAAAAAGGCCTTTGCCGTGCGGGAGGGCGAGAACGGCTCCGGCCGCATCGACACGATTTCAATCGGACAGTTCGCGGCGGGCGCGCCCTTCATGCACGTCGAAATTCATCAAGATATCGCCGAGAAGGAAAAGACTGCCGATTTCTTCCTCGACATGACGCGACACGCCGCGCAGGCCGGACTGAATGTCGCAAGGATCGGTCAGCCCAAGGAACTCGTCGCCAGATTTGGTTCGTTTGAGACCGCCGAAATAAGATTATCTCAAGCCGCATCCGAAGGCGTCGACGCGGGCGAGCGCAACTGTCTCGCCACGCGCTTCATTGATCGCAAGCTTGCGCTCGAAATCGCCGGACTCGCGTGCGGCCCGAGGGCGAAGCCGATCGACCGAGTGGCGCTCGGCTGCTTGCTCGACCGCATCGCCTACGCCGCGAGTCCGGACAAGCCTGAATTGGTTGATTTCTTCGCGCGGGCGGCGGCGTCCCGACCGATCGGTTGCGACAATATCTCCCGCGACGACCTGACCGCGTCGATTCCCACGCCGCAAAAGAACGCCGCGCCTCGCGGGCACGGAAAGACGACGCGTCAGCTCGCGCAGCCGGCGCGCTAGGCGCGTCTCGCGGTCGCATTCACCCTGACCGCGGATTGATGGCGGGAAATCGCCGCGCCAATTCGCTTTTGCGAAACGATCCCGCTATGATAATCGCTGGCGTTCAGTCCAAAAGGGGATCGTGATGCGCAATAATTTAGTGCTGTCGGCGGGGCTCGCGTGTCTGGTGGCGTTCACAGCGGGCGAGGCGCTCGCCAAGTCGCGCTACCGCGTCGCCTCGGACGACAATTACAGGAGCCGCGGCCCGATCGATATCCAGCGCCGCAGCTGGCTCGATCCCGGGACCCAGGTGCCGGTCGGCAGCACCAATCGCTACATGGTCCAGCAGACCTACCTCAACCACGATCCGATCCAGCGCAATCAGCCCAGCTGGTACATGCAGGAAACGCTTCCCCAGCGACCGCCCTATAACGCCGACATGATCGTCCCTTACGATGAAGGTTTTCCCTTCTGGTGGCCGTGAGTTCGGCTCCTTGGAAGAAATCTTGACATGGGACTGTCTTGACGTGGGGAGCGCTTTCCTTTAGCTCCCCACAATCTGACGCGGCCCGTTCGCGCAGCCAAGCACCCGTGGCGTTTTCTGAAAACGCCTGTCGGCCGTATCGACGGCAAAGGAGGGCGCGTTCTTAAAGCCACGGCGACGCCGGAGGCGGAGAGAGACGCGGATCGAGACGACGCCCCGCGCCCCAAGGGTCCGGGCGTATTTTGTCTTGTCGCCTCTCTCGCGCCAAACGCGACGATGAGAGGACGAAACATAAAGTGACGAAACGCGCAGAAGCTAAACATAAGCTGGACCGCCGCCTCGGCCAGAACATCTGGGGCCGGCCGAAAAGCCCGGTGAACCGTAAGGAATATGGCCCGGGACAGCACGGCCAGCGGCGCAAGGGCAAGCTCTCCGATTACGGCACGCAGCTCAAGGCCAAGCAGAAGCTCAAGGGCTATTACGGCAATATCTCGGAAAAGCAGTTCCGCAAATATTACGCGGAAGCGATCCGCATGAAGGGCGACTCCGGCGACAATCTGATCGGCCTTTTGGAACGGCGCCTCGACGCCATCGTTTATCGCGCGAAATTCGTTCCAACGGTTTTCGCCGCGCGCCAGTTCGTCAATCACGGCCACATCCGCGTCAACGGCAGGCGCGTCAATATTCCGTCATATCAGGTGAAGGTCGGAGACATGATCGAGGTGAAGGACGCCTCGAAACAGGCCATCACCGTTCTTGAATCGATTCAGCTCGCTGAGCGCGACACGCCGGAATATTACGACGTCGACCATTCCAAGATGACCGCGAAGCTCAGCCGCGTGCCGCATGCGACGGAAGTGCCCTATCCGGTGCAGATGGAGCCGAATCTCGTCATCGAATTCTATTCGCGCTGACGTCGGGGCGAAGAATACCGAGAAAGCAGCCGCCTTGCGCGGCTGCTTTTTTGTTTGCAATTCTTGACTGTAGAAGCGAGATCGGAAAGTCTGAGCGCAAGACGCCGTCGCCACCCGCAAAACCAACAAGACGGTCGGAGCGGCGCGGGAAACGTCAAGGGAGAGCGACGCTTGTCCGGGCTTTCAAAAAAGCGGCCGCAAAAGAATGAACGCGGCCAGCGTCCCCTCTGGATCGCGATCGGCGGCCTGATGGTCAGCGTTTTCAGCTACGCCATGAA
The DNA here is from genome assembly GCA_016869435.1 of Alphaproteobacteria bacterium. Taxonomy (GTDB): domain Bacteria; phylum Pseudomonadota; class Alphaproteobacteria; order Rhizobiales; family Beijerinckiaceae; genus Methylocystis. The sequence continues at coordinate 16,446 of VGEB01000001.1, forward strand.
GGACATGCAGATCGGCGACGTGGTTTTCTGGTTCGGCTTTGTCCTCGCCTTTATTGGCGTGCTCTACTGGTTCATTCAACCACGACACGGACTGTAGCCCGGTCAGCGGGATCGCGCCTGCGCCAGATTTGATTTGCCACACTCGCCGAAGACGTTATGGTCTTGCGCGTCGCAACAGTCATGGACCGCACATGCCCTTCGCTTCTCTGCCACGTCGTCGTTTTCTTGTCGCGGCCGCCTGCGCGCTTTTCGCCGCTGCGCCCGCCTACGCCGACAAGTCGCCTTCCGGCAAGGTTTCAATCGACGAGTTGATGGCGCCGAACGACCTGCCCGACATTGTCGAAGGCTCGGCGAACGCGCCGGTGACGATCGTCGAATATGCGTCGATGACCTGCAGTCATTGCGCGGCGTTTCATCACGACGTCTATCCCGAGCTGAAAAAGAAGTATGTCGATACGGGCAAGGTGAAATTCATTCTGCGCGAATTCCCACTCGATCCGCTGGCGACGGCCGCTTTCATGCTGGCGCGCGAACTGGGGGACAAGCGCGACGCGGCCGTCGATCTCCTCTTCTCACAGCAGAAGAACTGGGCCTTCTCAGATAAGCCGCTCGACGGTCTGGCGAATGTTTTGAAGCAGACCGGGCTTGGTCAAGAAAAATTCGAAGCGGTGTTGAAGGATCAAGCGCTTTACGAGAATGTGAACAAGGTGCGTAATCGCGCTGCTGAAAAGTTTGGCGTCAATTCTACGCCGACATTTTTCGTCAACGGGGACAAATACAGCGGCGAGATCGGCCTCGAAGATTGGGACAATATCATCGCATCGAAGACGACCGCGGCGAAGTAAATTCGATCTGAAACGCTCAGCATCCCGGATCGGCTCTGCGTTAAAACGCGGTCCGCCGCTCCAGCGCCGCCGCGAGCGTGCCCTCGTCGAGATAGTCGAGTTCGCCGCCGACTGGCACGCCATGAGCGAGGCGCGTCACCTTGACCCCTGACGGCGACAGAACGTCGGCGATGTAATGCGCGGTCGTCTGTCCGTCGACGGTCGCGTTCACCGCCAGCACGACTTCTCGAGTCTCCTCGGCGCGCACGCGCGCGACGAGACTCGCGATCGCAAGATCTTCCGGGCCGGTTCCATCGAGCGGCGACAGCACGCCGCCGAGCACGTGATAGCGCGCGTTGAGCAGCCCTGCCCGCTCCAGCGCCCAGAGATCAGCGACCGTCTCGACGACAACGATGATCGACGCGTCGCGGCGCGCGTCGCGACAGATCGTGCAGGGATCGCTCGTATCGATATTGCCGCACACCGAGCAGGCGACGATGCGGTCCCGCGCGACGCGCATCGCCTCGGCGAGCGGCGCGAGCAGTTCCTCGCGTTTGCGGATGAGATGCAGCGCCGCGCGCCGCGCCGAGCGCGGACCAAGCCCCGGCAACTTCGCGAGGAGCTGCACGAGTTTTTCGATTTCGGGACCGGCGACGCGTTCGGCCATATCGGATCAACCGCCTCACGAGGGTTTCGCATCATGCCTGCGCTTGTCGCGGGCATCCGCGCCAGAACGAAACGTACAAGAGCAATCTTTGGGCGGCGTCATCACGTAAATGGCCGACTCAAGGCCGGCCAGGGCGCGAGCAACGTGGCGAGGCGGTTCAAAACGGCAGCTTCAGCCCCGGCGGCAACGGCAGACCCCCGGTCAACGCCTTCATCTTCTCCGCCATCGCTTCCTCGGCCTTGGCCCGCGCCTGCATATGCGCCGTGAGGATCAGATCTTCGAGAATTTCCTTTTCGTCCGGATTCAGCAGGCTCGGATCGATGGACACGCTCTTCATCGAACCTTTTGCGGTCAGCGCGACCTTCACCATCCCGCCGCCCGCTTCGCCTTCGACGACGGTCTGTTCGAGCTCGAGTTGCGCTTCGGCCATCTTGGCCTGCATCTGCTGCGCCTGCTTCATCAGGCCCATGAAGTCCATCATTGCGCTTCTCCGTCGTCTTCCTCGATTGGCGCCGCGTCATCATAAAGCGCTCCAGCGGACGTTGCGCCCTCGTCCCTGCCCCGCACGGCGACGATCTGGGCGCCCGGAAAACGCGCCAGCACGCTCGCAACGAGCGGATCGGATTCCAGAGAGGAGCGGCGCCGGCGCTCCTCCGCTTCGCGCTGCTCCTTGAGCGACGGCGCGCCGCCCGAAGCGACGATCGAAACCATCCAGCGCTCGCCGGTCCACGCCTGAAGCTTCTGCATCAACGTCGCCGCCAGATCGCGCGCGCCGCCAGGCGCGAGTTCGAATTCGATCAACCCGGCTTCGAAGCGAACCAGCCGCACTTCGGATTCGAGCGCGATCTTGAGACGCATGTCCCGCCTCTGCGCGGCAAGCGCAACAAGCGCGTCGAAGCTTTCGATCATCGTCGTTGCGGCCGGAGCGGCGGACGGCTGCGAGACGGTGGGCTGCGACGCCGCCACAAGACGCGGGCCGCGCGCGGGCGTTGCGCCGACGCTGGCGGGCGCCGCGCTGCGCGTCGGGGGCGACGAGGGCGACGGACGATTGTTCCCCGATGCGTCTTCGCCGAAACCAAGGCGCCGCAGCGCTTCCGCCGGGGTCGGCATGTCGGCGGCGTAAGCGAGCCGCACCAGCACCATGTCGGCCGCCGCCAACGGCCGCTGCGAGCCACGCAATTCCTCGACGCCCTTCATCAAAATTTGCCAGGCGCGGGTCAGCGCCGGAATGGAAAGGCGGCCGGCGGCGTCTTCGCCGCGGCGCTTCTCCTCGGGCGTCAGCGCCGCCGAATGGGCGGCCTCGGGCGCAAGCTTGAGTCGCGTCGCAAGATGGGTGAATTCGGCGAGTTCGAGCAGCACCTGCGCCGGATCGGCGCCGCCGTTATACTGATCCTCGAGAATGCCGATCGCCTTGGCGACGTCGCCGGACATCGTCGCTTCGAAAAGATCGATGACGCGCGCCTTGTCGGCGACGCCGAGCATCAGCCGCAGATCCTCGGCGGCGACCGCGCCGCCTGCGGAATGCGCCGCCCCATAGGCGATCGCCTGGTCGAGCAAGGACAGCGCGTCGCGCGCCGAGCCTTCCGCCGCGCGCGCGATCATGGCGAGCGCGTCCGGCTCGATGGCGACTCCCTCGGCCTTGCAAACGTTCCGCAAGTGATCGGCGAGGAGGCCCGCATCGATGCGGCGCAGATCGAAGCGCTGGCAGCGCGAGCGCACCGTCACCGGCACCTTGTCGATCTCGGTCGTCGCGAAGATGAACTTCACATGCTCCGGCGGCTCTTCGAGCGTCTTCAAGAGACCGTTGAAGGCGGCCTTCGAGAGCATATGCACTTCGTCGATGATATAGACTTTGGTGCGCGCCATCACCGGGCGATAACGGGCGTTGTCGATGATCTCGCGAATGTCGTCGATGCCCGTGTGCGAGGCGGCGTCCATTTCGAGGACGTCGACATGGCGCGAATCGATGATCGCCTGACAGTGAACGCCGAGCTCCTCCATATGGATCGTCGGCTGATTGATCGCCGGCCGGCCGTCTCGCGCCGGCAGCTCATAATTGAAGGCGCGCGCGAGAATGCGCGCGGTCGTCGTCTTGCCGACGCCGCGCACGCCGGTGAGCAGATAGGCTTGATGGATCCGATTGAGATCGAAGGCGTTTTCGAGCGTCCGCACCATCGGCTCCTGGCCGATGAGGTCCGCGAAGGTGGTCGGTCGGTATTTGCGCGCCAATACGCGATAGGCCGACGGCGGCGCCTGATCGGCGCCGAAGAGCGAAGGACCGTCGTCGGGCGCCGGCGATGGCCTCGGCGGATCGTGCTCGTGGTCCATCAGCATCCATCCGGCGGCGGACGAGCGACGAACGGCGCCGTTATTGCGCCACGCCATTCGCTGCTCGCCGAAAGAAGTGGGAGGCTGAACGAAGACCCGCCCAAGCTCGTTAGGGCTGCTTCCTTCCGGACCTGACCCGGTTGGCGAGTGAAGCGTCCACCGCCAACCTCCCGGCCTCTATGTGGCAGAGCCGAGCGGGGGATGCAAGGCTGGCATTGCGCCAAGCTGAGCGCCAGCCAGGACGCCTGCGAGCCCCCGAAAAGTCCGCCGCTCCTGCTCCGCCGTTCGCCCTCATCGGCAGACGGGGGTGTCGCGCGCGCCGCGCGCTTGCTAAAGAGAGCGCGAATTTCGAGGAATTTACGCTTGAACGCCGTCACCGCCACGTCCGCTGAACGCGAAGCCACGAGCCTAGCGGCCATCCTCGCGCATTTCGCGCGGGCAGGTTTCGCGCGCTGCGAGCCGCGTCTCCTGCAGCCGGCCCACGTCTTCCTCGATCGTTCCGGAGAAGATTTTCGCGGCCGTCTTTACTTGACGAGCGATGCCTCAGGCGCGGAATTCTGTCTGCGGCCCGAATATACGATTCCGGTCTGCCTCGATTATCTCGCCTCGGCCGAGGCAGGCCGGCCGGCCGCATACGCCTATGGCGGCTCTATCTTCCGCGCGCCCGAACATGGCGCGACGGGCGACGGCGAGTTTCTTCAGGCCGGCCTCGAAAGCTTCGGCCGAGAGGATCGCGAAGCGGCGGACGCGGAAATTCTCGCCGCGTCGCTTGAAGCCGCCGCCGCAGCGGGGGCGACGGCCCTCCAAGTCCACATCGGCGACGCAGGGCTCGTCGCCGCCTTTCTCGAAAGGCTCGACATGCCGCCCGTCTGGCGCCGGCGCCTCGCCGCCGGCCATGCCCGCGGCCAAAGGATCGCCGATATTTTCGCCTCGCCGAGGCGCAACGGCGGGCCGGAGCAGTCAGGGGTATTGGCGGCGCTGACCAAAGTCGATCCGGCCGATGCGCGCCGACTGGTCGAGGATCTGCTCTCCATCGCCGGCATCGCCGCCGTCGGCGGGCGCAGCGCGGCTGAAATCGCCGAACGCTTCCTCGATCAGGCGACGCTCGCCGACGGCGCCGGCGTGTCGAGAGAAACGCGCACGCTGGCGGAAGCTTTTTTCGCCATCGAAGGCGCGCCGGATTTCGCTTCAACGGCCATGCGCCGGCTCGCCGCCGACGCTCGGCTCGACCTTTCCGCCGCACTCGACGCTTTCGACGCCCGCGCGCGCGCCATCGCCGCGCGGGGCCTCGCCCTCGATAAAATGCGCTTCTCTGCAAGCTTTGCACGCCATCTCGACTATTACACCGGCTTCGTGTTCGAGGCGCGCCACGGCGATCGCGGCGAAGCGGTGATCGGCGGCGGACGCTACGACCGGCTGTTCAAGACCCTTGGCGCGGCGTGTGACATACCGGCGGTCGGCGCCGCCATCTGGATCGACCGTCTTTCGCCCGGCGCGGGAGAGGCATGATGTCGCCCGAGCAGAAACTCATCATCGCCTCCCCGTCGAAAGGCCGGCTGCAGGAGAACGCCGCGGCCTTCTTCGCGCGCGCCGGCCTGGAGCTGACGCAGGGCCGCGGGGCGCGCGACTATCGCGGCGCCGTCGCGGGAGTCGACGGCGCGGAAGTCGCCTATCTCTCAGCGGCCGAGATCACGCGAAGGCTCGCCTGCGGCGAAGCGCATCTTGGCGTCACCGGAGAAGATCTGGTGCGCGAAGAAATCGCCGACGCCGAGAAGTCAGTGGAGCTTCTTGCGCCGCTCGGCTTTGGCGCCGCGAATGTCATCGTCGCCGTGCCGCAAGCCTGGATCGACGTGCGCTATATGAGCGATCTCGCCGATATCGCCGACGGATTTCGCGCCCGCCACGGCCGCGGGCTGCGCGTCGCGACGAAATATGTGAATACGACGCGGCGCTTCTTCGCCGCGCATGGCGTATCCGACTATCGCATCGTCGAAAGCTCCGGCGCGACCGAAGGCGCGCCCGCGGCGGGCTCCGCCGATCTCATTGTCGACATCACGACCACTGGCGCGACGCTCGCGGCGAATGCGCTGAAGATCGTCGACGACGGCGTGATTTTGCGCTCGCAGGCCAATCTCGTCGCCTCGCTGACGGCGCCTTGGAGCGAAACGGCGCGTGAAGCGGCGCGCATCATTCTTTCGCGCATCGCCGCGGAAGAGGAAGCGCGCACGACCCGCGAGGTGCGCGCCGCTTTGCCTGATCTGAGCGAACATATCCTGCAAGCGGCTAAAGCGAATTTCGGCGCTGGACTGCGCGACAAGGACAGCCGCTCGGCGAGTTTTTCCTGTCCGGCAAGTAATGTCGCGGCGCTTGCTGACTGGCTGATCGCTCAAGGCGCCAAAAGCGTCACCAGCGCCGGGCTCGACTATGTCTTTCGGGCCGAGAACGCTTTGTGGAGCAGGCTGGCGGCTCGGCTCGGGTGACCGAATGTCATTCCCGACGCTTCGCTTAAAGCGAAGCGCTCGGGAATCCAGAGTCGCAATAGGCATTTTAAAGTTGTTGTGGATCCCGGTGAGGCCTTCGGCCTGCGGGAATGACCATTCGAAGATTTAACTCAGGCTTCCATCAATGCGCCGACATGCGCCGCGACGCTGCGCGCAAGGTCTTCAGGCTGATAGCCGCCTTCGAGCAGCGAAACGATGCGGCCCTTGCAGCGGCGCGCCGCGATCTCCATGACGCGGAGCGTCACGTCTCTGAAATCCTCTGCAACGAAGCGCAGTCCGCCGAGCGGGTCGTGCAGATGGGCGTCGAATCCGGCGCAGAGAATGATGAGATCGGGCAAAAAAGCGTCGAGACGCGGCAGAATGCGCGACGCGAGCGCTTCGCGAAATTGCACGCCGCCGTCGCCCTTGACGAGCGGCGCGTTGACGATCGTGTCATGCGCGCCGGTTTCGCTGACCGACCCCGTGCCGGGATAAAGCGGCATCTGATGCGTCGATGCGTAAAGCGCGTTTGAATCGCTCCAAAAAATGTCCTGCACGCCATTTCCATGATGCACATCGAAATCGACGATGGCGACGCGAGAGGCTTGATGAGCGGCGCGCGCATGCAAAGCCGCTACGGCGGCGTTGTTGAAAAAGCAAAAGCCCATCGGCGCATCGCGGGTTGCATGATGTCCCGGCGGCCGCATGGCGACGAAAGCGTTTTTGGCGTCGCCGCGCATCACCGCGTCAACGGCCGCCATCGCGCCGCCCGCTGCGCGCAACGCCGCCTCATGCGTGGCGCCGTTCATGACGACGTCAGGCCCGATACGCGCATAGCCGTCGGCGGGCGCGGATTTGGCGAGGCGCGCCAGATGCTGCGAACTATGCGCCCGCAACAGCGCCGCCTGCGGCGCCAAGGGCGCTTCGGCGCGCGAGAGAACCGCAAAACGCGCATCGTCGAGCGTGCGCAGAATGGCGCGGAGCCGCTCAGGCCGTTCGACATGTCCCGTCCCCATCTCATGCGCCAAAGCCGCAGGATGGGTGACGAGCAGCGTCGAGGCCGTCGCGGCGCGCGCGCTGAAACATGCAAGGCTTGCGCTTGCGCCGGCAATTGCCTTTCGTCGTGTTACGGCGGCGTTTTGTCCCCTCATCTCACGTCCGGTTCGTAGCCTCGGAGGCGCAGCATAGGATCGGTCGAGGCGACTGTCAGCTTTTCGGATTCGACCGCAAGAAACGCATTGCGGGGTTCGCACCAAAGGTTGGATGATGCGCAAAAGGGATCAGGAACATGACGCAGGCGCATTTGACCGATCGCGACGAAACGCGCTGGGCGGCGGTCGTCGCGCGCGATGCGCGCCGTGACGGCGATTTCTTCTATTGCGTCGAAACGACCGGCGTCTATTGCCGCCCCTCCTGCCCGTCTCGGCCGGCGAAGCGCGCCAATGTGCGCTTCTGCGTCACGATCGGCGAAGCCGAGGCTTTGGGCTTTCGGCCGTGCCGCCGCTGCCGGCCCGATGCGCCGTCGCAGCAGGAGCGGGACGCTGAGAGGATCGCCCGCGCCTGCCGAATGATCGAGGCGGCGGAAGCGGCGCCGACGCTCGCGCAGCTGGCGCACGCATTCGAGTTGAGTCCCCATCACTTCCACCGATTGTTTTCGCGCATCGCCGGCGTCACGCCCAAGACCTATGCGCTGGCGCATCGGCGCGCGCGCCTCGGCGGCGCATTGAAGGAAAGCGGCACAGTGACAGAGGCGATCTACGGATCAGGCTATAATTCGAGCGCGCGCTTCTATGCGACAGCGAAGGAAACATTGGGCATGACGGCAAGCGCCTATCGCGCCGGGGCGCCAAGCGAAACGATCCGCTTCGCCATCGGCCAATCGTCGCTTGGGGCGGTGCTTGTCGCCGCAAGCGCGAAAGGCGTCTGCGCCATTTCGCTCGGCGACGACCCCGAAGAACTGCTGCGCGATCTGCAGGATCGATTTCCGCAGGCGACGCTCATCGGCGCCGACGAAAGTTTTGAGCGCTATATCGCGGCGGCGGTGGGCATGGTCGAGCGGCCTCAAACGCGCTTCGATCTGCCGCTCGACATGCGGGGTACGGCCTTTCAACAGCGCGTCTGGGCGGCGCTGCGCGCCATTCCGGCCGGAAAGACGGCGAGCTACGCCGAGATCGCGAAGCGCATCGGCGCGCCGAAAGCGACGCGCGCAGTCGCGCAGGCCTGCGCCGCCAATCCGGTTTCGGTCGCGGTGCCCTGTCATCGCGTCGTGCGCAGCGACGGCGCGCTCTCCGGCTATTATTGGGGCGTGGCGCGCAAGCGCGCGTTGCTGGAGCGCGAACGCAAACCCTGAACCAACGGCGCGCTATTGTTGAAGCGCCACATATTCTTCATTGATCGCGTCGTGCAGCTCTTTCCATAAAGGATTGATGCGCACGTCCGGTCCCCAATTGTAGAGCGCCTTGGCGACCTCTGCGACCGTCTCGTTGATCGGTTCGCTTTCGCCCTGCTCCAATTCGAAGGAGAAAAGCTTCGGCGGGGCGTCGCCCTTCCAAGCGTCCCAATGTTCGTTCGAATAGTTGGAGACGCCGCGCTGCGCCGCGAGCGCTTCCGGCTGATATTTTGCGAAGCGTCGATGCAGAGGCCCGTCCGGCTGCTCCGCGCGATAAGCGTCGCGCACTGTGAAATAGCGCACATGCTGCAGTTCATGCGCGAGACAACAGCCGAGCCGCGCCTCGCTCATTTGCGGATCGTAGTAGATTTCAATGTTTCCGTCGGGGAAAGACTGTCCCTCGGACCTGAAGTTCTGGCCGAGATAGTCGAAGGTCTTCGTCTGCGGGCTGAGCGTCACTTTGCCCGCGTCATAGCCGAACGCACGCGCCAGCGTCTCGAGCGCTTGCCGCTTCTTCGAAAAATCGGGCGAGGCCCTAATGTCGCCGGCCGCCGCCTTTGCCTCAGCGCCGTGCTGCGCGCGCCGCGAGAGACCAAGCCAGCGGCGCAGAAAGGACAATGCGCCGAATGTCCCCGTCTCATCTCCCGCTATTGAACGGCTCTTCATGCGTAATGACCCACTCGAACTCCGGATGCGCCGCGGCGACATGCTCCCACCATCGCCGCCCGTCCTGCAAGCGCGGCGAAAGGTCGTTGACCCTGAACCGCCGGAACGCTTCCGGCTGCGCTGTCGTCCCGGCGATGACCGCCTCGACCATGGCGCGCCCGAGGCCACGGCGCAGGGAGTTGATCTGCTCGAAAACGAGCGACGGCGGCTCATAGGCGCCGGCGAGCAGAAGCGCGATCCCTGACGCCTCTGTCCCGTCTGGCGTCGTAATGAGTTTCGCCGAGGTCGACGCTTTGATTTCAAAGAAGCCGCGCCCATAGGGCCGCGAATCGACGTAAAGGCCGAGCGCCGCCAGGTTATGGGCGATCGCCTCAGCGATCGCCCGCATCGCCGGATCGACCGGCTGGGCCGGTGCCCGTCTGAACCGCCAAGCTTCCCAGAACGCCATGCAGACCCCCAAAACGGGCGGTGGAAGGGCCGTCGTCCGCCGTGCCCTTCCCGCCGTTCCATGCGATAAAGAGCCATGGCGACACCGATTCGCAACGCTTTCGACCCAGGCTTCGGCGTTTATGTCCACTGGCCGTTCTGCCTGTCGAAATGCCCCTATTGCGATTTCAACAGCCACGTCCGGCGCGGCGACGTCGACGAGGACCGCTTCGTCGAGGCCTTCGCCGTCGAGCTTGCGCATCGCGCCGCCCTCACGCGGGGGCGCGAAGTCCGCTCGATCTTCTTTGGCGGCGGCACGCCGTCGCTGATGTCGCCGTCGACGGTTGAAGCGGTTCTATCCCAGATTTCGAGCCATTGGAGCCTCGCCAAGGACTGCGAGATCACGCTCGAAGCCAATCCGACCAGCGTCGAAGCCTCGCGCTTCAAAGGCTTCAAATCCGCCGGCGTCAACCGCGTGTCGCTCGGCGTGCAGGCCTTGAACGATATCGATCTCCGGGCGCTCGGGCGGCAGCATTCGGTCGCCGAAGCGCTGATGGCGCACGACGTCGCCAATTCGGTCTTCGCACGCACGTCCTTCGATCTGATCTACGGCCGTTCCGGCCAGACCCCCGCGGCCTGGCGCAAAGAACTGGAGCTGGCGCTCGCCCGCGCGCCCGAACATGTCTCGCTTTATCAGCTGACGATCGAGCCCGAGACGATGTTCGAGCGCATGGTCAACGCCGGCAAGATGGCCCTGCCCGAGGCCGACGTTCAGCGCGCGCTCTGGGACGTGACGCAGGAGGTCACCGCCCGCGCTGGCCTGCCCGCTTACGAAGTCTCCAACCACGCGCGGCCGGGCGCCGAGTGCCGTCACAATCTGGTCTATTGGCGCTATGGCGAATATGTCGGCGTCGGTCCCGGCGCTCACGGGCGCATCGTCACGCCGCGCGGGCGGCGCGCCCAGGCGGCCGAGCGGCACCCGGAGATGTGGCTCACCTGCGTCGAAACCGAAGGGCACGGCCTGATCGAGGACGAACTGCTCTCCTCCGAGCAGGAAGGCGACGAGTTCCTGTTGATGGGTCTGCGGCTGCGCGAAGGCGTCGATCCGCAGCGCTATTTTCTGCTGACCGGGAAGCGCCTGTCGCAATCGCGGATCAGCGAATTGATCGGCGACGGGCTCGTCGAATTCACCCGCGAGAACCGGCTGCGCGTGAGTTCTGAAGGCTTCCCAGTGCTCGATGCGGTGGTCGCCGACCTCGCGGCGTAGCGGATTTCCCTCAAAGACAGGCGCGACCGGCGCCGCTCAAGAGACGGCGCCGGCTGAGCGTTCAGGGCGAACTTAGCGCTGGTACAATTTCTCCAGCGCGTCGGAGCCGAGAAGTTCGCCGATGCGGCCAAGGATTAGCAGCACGACGCCAAACATCGCGAGCGACATCCATCCGAAAAAGACGAAGCCCCAGTGCAGCGGACCTGCAAAACCTTCGTCCATCGACCAGAATGTATGGCCCCATTCGTTGAATCCCACGTTCGGGATGGTCATGAAGACGCCGACGACGAGAACCACGAAGGCGAGAGAATAGCCCCTCGCGAAAATGGGCAGGCGCGTCCTTGCGTAGAAGAACGCGCCTAGCCCTATGATCGCGAAAAGCGGATATGAAACGTAAAAGGTGATGATATTGCTTGGCGTGAAATCCGTGTCGCGCACGGCGGTCATGTGCCAGACCGCCGTCTGCTCCGAAAAGAAGCTTAAGCCCCAATAGAGGGCGAGCGCGAAAATAAGCAGCCACTGAACCAGATAAATGAGCCGGCGCATTTCAGTCGGAGCGGCCAGGCTCGCCAGATCGCGGTCTCGCGTGCGCCACAGAAAGCCAACCAAGCCTGCCGCGCCGAGGAAGGACGCGAGAATCGCAAATTGCAGCAGGCCCATCCAATAGACCTGGAACTCGGGCGCGAATGAATCGAGGCCGACGCTCCAGGCAAAAAATTGCTCATAGAGACGCAGGATGATCACGAACGTCATCAGCGCGGCGAGGCCGATGAGAACGGGCTTCGTATCCATGATTCGTTCGGCGCCCAGGGCGACAGAACGAGTTTCTGCTTTTGTCACGCTCATAATTATCTCCAAATTTCCGGGCTGCAGGAGGCCTGCCGCGCCTCCTCAAGGGCTCGATGCGCGCATGTCGGCAACCGCATTGATGACAGCGGCCGTCACGGCGGAAGAGTCTGAATGCTTCTCGCGCGCGTCCTTCGTCCGCGCCGCCGTCGAAAGGGCGAGGACGGATAGTCGTCTGCTAGAAAAGCTTCAGCCGTGCTGAGGAGGAGGCCGCGGCGATTGAGGCGCGCCTTTCGGCTCGATTCGCGGCGTGACGCCGGACGTCGCTCGCGGAAGCGAAATCGCTTCCGTTGCAAAAATCAGCGCGATCGAAGCGACCGACTTTACAGGCGGCGCATCCAATGCGCCGCTATGAAGAATGCAGCAAGATCCATGGCAATGGCGGCTGTGGGGGATGGCCGGCGGGTCGCCGCCGTTCGCGCCGTCCTGCGGCGCGCAATTTCCGCCGAAGACGACGCCTTCGCCAAGCGTTGCGAAATGCGTGGCCGCGATCGTCGTCTGCGCGAGAAACAGACAGGCGACCAGCGTCGCAAACATGCGCGCGCGCAACTGCATTCGCTGAAAAATTGGAGCCACCGCCGCCTCTCGGTTTCCAAAGTCGACGTTAGGTTTCGATCGCTCGCCCGGTCAAGCAAGTCATCTATGGGCAGTCATGCGGCGAAACGACGCTACGAAATTGACGCAGGACAAGGACGAAAGCGACGCGCCTGATTTCAAATTCGATTCTGAAGTGCGCTGTCAAACTGGATCGAAATTCGCCGCAGCGAATATTTCATTGATCGCATTCATCGACGTGGAGAGGCCATTCTTAAGAACTGGCTTTCGACGCAAACGCCTCGGACTCACTCTTTCATCAACCTCAGGCATGCTGTTTCGAACCGGCTCGCCGAAACGGGCGCCCTGTCGTAAGTTCGAATATGCGGCCGGCCGTTTGACTTCGATCATGCGGCGCGGCGGCCACGTAGCGTAGCGCTTGAGTTGAAAGCAAATGCCGGAGGCGGTTTCAAGTCTTGAAGACGGCGCATCGACGCGCCCTTTGGAAGAAACGCAGAAGGCTGCGCTTGAGATCGTGCGCGGTCTCGTCACCGAGTTGCATCCCGATTTCGTCGACTTGCGGCTCGTGCGCCTCGACTGCGACCTTGACAGAGATTTAGGGCTCGACAGCCTGTCGCGCGCCGAGCTGCTGCTGCGGCTTAATCGCAAGTTCAAGGTTCAGCTTCCCGAAGGACTGATTGGACAGGCCAACAGTCCCCGCGATCTCGTCAACGCAGTTCTCGCCGCTGGCGCAGCTTTGCCGCCTGCGTCGTCTCGTCCAATATCGCATGTGACGCTTGAGAGCGTGGACGAGCCGATCGAGGCCAAGACGCTGATCGATGCGCTCGCTCGACATGCCGAGCGCCACGAGGCTCGTGAACATGTCTTGCTCTGGCGAGCCGAAGGTCCTCCGGAGCCGATGACATACGGCGAACTCTACCACGCGGCGCGCGCCGCAGCGGGCGGCCTCGTTGAGCGCGGCGTCGGTTGTGGAGATCGCGTTGCGATCATGCTGCCGACTAGCCGCGATTTTTTCGTCGCTTTTTTTGCGGCATTGTTTTGCGGTGCGGTTCCTGTGCCGATTTATCCGCCCTTTCGCTTGGCGCAGATCGAGGAACATTTGCGCCGCCAAGCCGGCATATTGTCGAACGCCGAAGCCGGCGTGCTCATCACCAATGCCGAGATCAGAGTCGTCGGAAATTTGCTCTATGGGCTCGTCAGCGCGCTTCAACACATCGTGACGATTCGGGATCTGAACTCTGCTCCGCCTATATCCGGACCATTGCCGGCGCCGCCCGACGCCACCGCGCTCATCCAATACACCTCAGGCAGCACCGGCGATCCCAAGGGCGTCGTTCTGTCTCACGCCAATCTCCTTGCGAACATCCGCGCCATGGGCGGGATGCTGAAGGCTTCGTCGGCAGACAGGGTCGTGAGCTGGCTGCCGCTCTATCATGACATGGGGCTCATCGGCTGCTGGCTTGGCAGTCTCTACTACGGAGCGACGGCGCTCATCATGTCGCCGTTGTCCTTTCTCGCTGATCCGGCGCGCTGGTTCTGGGCGATCGATACGCACAAGGCCACAATCTCGGCGGCGCCCAATTTTGCCTACGAGCTGTGCTTGAAGGCGATCGACGATACGAAAATTCGCGGTCTGGATTTATCGTCGCTGCGAGCGATTATGAACGGCGCCGAGCCGGTCAGTCCAACATCCGTCGCGCGCTTTGCTCAGCGATTTGCGCCTTACGGCTTTCGGCCCGAGGCGATGACTCCCGTTTACGGATTGGCGGAAAATGCGGTTGGGCTTGCCTTCCCGCCGCTAGGCCGGGGACCGCTGATCGATCGCGTGGATCGCAAGGCGCTCGACCGGGACGGCGTTGCGCGAGTCGCGGCCGCCAACGTCGAGAACGTCATCTCTCTCGTTGCCTGCGGACGGCCTCTTCCGCATCATGAAATCCGAGTTGTCGATGACGCCAGTCGCGAATTGCCGGAGCGACACGAAGGGCGCATTCAGTTCCGCGGGCCGTCCGCGACGCGAGGATATTTCCAGAATCCGGAAAAGACCGCTGCGCTGTTTGACGGCGATTGGCTCGAGACCGGCGATCGCGGCTACATCGCAGGAGGCGATGTCTTCATCACAGGCCGCATAAAGGATCTGATCAAGCGCGCCGGACGCAACATTTATCCGCAGGAGCTCGAAGAGGCTGTCGGTTCGCTTGAAGGAACGAGAAAAGGCTGCGTCGCGGCGTTTCCCGCGATCGATGCGCGCGCCGGCACGGAGAGGCTCGTCGTCCTCGCCGAAACGCGCCTGACCGACGATGCGCGACGGGAGTCCCTGCGCAAGAGGATCGTAGAGGCGTCTCAAGCCTTGCTCGATCTCGCGCCGGACGAAGTCGTTCTCGTTCCGCCGCACACCATCCCCAAGACGTCGAGCGGGAAAATAAGGCGCTCGGCCGCTCGCGCCATGTTCGAATCGGGTCAGTTGCGAACGAAAGGCAAAAGCCCGCAATGGCAGCTCGTGCGCGTCGCCCTCTCCGGCGTTGCGCCTCGGCTGCATCGCTTCTCGTTAAATTTCGCTATTTCGGCTTTTAACGCTTACGCGTGGAGCGTGCTGGTCCTGATTGGCGCTTTGGTTTGGCCATGCGTGCTGTTGACGCCGAAGCGAATATGGCGTCACCGCCTTGTCAGCGCGGCCGCGCGATTGTTTTTCCGCGCCATCGGATGCCCGCTCACGATTACCTGCGACGCGCCAGTTCGGCAGGAAAATGCGGTCCTCATCGCCAATCATTCGAGCTATCTGGACAGCGCCGTCATGGTCGCCGCCTGTCCCGGCGAGCTTTCGTTCGTTGCGAAGGAAGAACTTGCGCATCAGCTTGTGGCTGGTCCCTTCTTGCGGCGGATTGGCGCGATCTTCGTGCGCCGCACCGACCCGGCGGGCGGCGTCGCCGACGCAAGAGCCGCCTTGCAGTCAGCGCGCGCCGGCATGCGCCTCGTCTGGTTTCCCGAAGGCACCTTTTCGCGAATGCCCGGGCTATTGCCATTTCATATCGGCGCGTTCTCAACCGCCGCGCAATTGGGGCTTCCGGTCGTGCCGATCACCATACGCGGGACGCGTTCGATTTTACGCAGCGATTCATCGCTGTTCAGGCGCGGCCCCATCGCCGTACATATCGGCGCGCCAATCGAGCCGAAGGGCGCCGATTTTCAAGCGGCGGTCGGGTTGCGCGACGCTGCGCGCAAAAAAATATTGGAGCATTGCGGCGAGCCCGACCTTGGCCATGAGAGAGTGACGCTGACGGCGCCCTAACCGCGCTGCTTGGTCGTCACCCCATTTGCCCGCGATGGCGCAAGAAATGATCGGCAAGCACACAGGCCATCATCGCTTCGCCAATCGGAACCGCGCGGATGCCGACGCAGGGGTCGTGACGGCCCTTGGTGACGATATCAGTCTCCTTGCCGAAGCGATCGATCGTGCGGCGCGGCGTGAGAATCGACGACGTCGGTTTCACCGCGAAACGCACGACGATTGGCTGGCCCGTCGAAATGCCGCCGAGCACGCCGCCGGCGTTGTTCGACAAGAACCGCGGCCCGTTCTCTCCGGCGCGCATCTCATCGGCGTTCTCTTCGCCGGTGAGTGCGGCGGCGGCGAATCCGGCGCCGATTTCGACGCCCTTCACCGCATTGATCGACATCATCGCCGCGGCGAGATCGGCGTCGAGCTTGCCGTAGATCGGCGCGCCCCAGCCAGCCGGGACGCCTTCCGCCACGACTTCGATCACCGCGCCGACGGATGAGCCGTCCTTGCGCACGCCGTCGAGATAGTCCGCCCATAATTGCGTCGTGCCAGCGTCGGGGCAAAAGAGCGGATTGCGTTCGACTTCCGCCCAGTCGAAACGCGTGCGGTCGATCTTGTGCGGACCAACCTGCGCCAGCGCGCCGCGAATCGTCACGCCGGCGATCACCTTTCGCGCGACGGCGCCGGCGGCGACTCGCGCCGCCGTTTCGCGCGCCGATGATCGCCCGCCGCCGCGATAGTCGCGCACGCCATATTTCGCGTCATAGACATAATCGGCGTGGCCGGGACGATATTTGTCGGCGATCTCCCCGTAGTCTTTGGAACGCTGGTCGGTGTTCTCGATCATCAGCGCGATCGGGGTTCCGGTCGTCACCTGTCGGCCGTCGCCGTCGGCAAAAACGCCGGAGAGGATTTTCACCTCATCCGCCTCCCGCCGCTGCGTGGTAAAGCGCGACTGTCCCGGCTTGCGCTTGTCGAGATAGCCTTGGATGTCCTGCGCTTCGAGCGGAATTTTCGGCGGACATCCGTCGACGATCGCGCCGAGCGCCGGACCATGGCTCTCGCCGAAGGTGGTGACGCGGAAGAGATGGCCGAAACTGTTGTGGGACATGCGGTCTTCTAGGCCCGGTGCCGGCGCCGGTCAAACGGCGGATTTAAGTCGCCTGCGCCATGACGCGGCGCCCGCGCGCCGTTAAGATAGGCCCATGACCCTCACCCATAAGCCCGTCGGCCCCGGGAGCCATATTTTCCTCGTCGACGGATCCTCCTTTGTCTTTCGCGCCTATTTCCAGTCGATCCGACAGGATGCGAAATACAATTATCGCTCCGACCGGCTGCCGACCGGCGCCGTGCGGCTGTTCTGCACGAAGCTCTTACAGTTCGTACGCGAGGGCGCGGCCGGCGTGAAGCCGACGCATCTCGCCATCATCTTCGACAAGAGCGAGCACTCGTTCCGCAAGGATATCTATCCGGACTACAAGGCGCATCGCGCCGAGCCGCCGGAAGACCTCATTCCGCAGTTTCCGCTGATGCGCGCCGCCGTCCGCGCCTTCGGGCTCACGCCGATCGAGCAGGACGTTTATGAGGCGGACGATCTCATCGCGACCTATGCGATGCAGGCGCAGGCCAAGGGCGCGGATGTGCTGATCGTCTCCGCCGACAAGGATCTGATGCAGCTCGTCGGTCCCGGCGTGACCATGTATGACCCTGCCTCGGGGACCGCCGGCGCGAAAGGCGCGCGCGAAGAACGGCTCATCGGCGAAGCCGAGGTCGTCGACTATTTCGGCGTCGCGCCGAATAAGGTCGTCGACGTGCAGGCGCTTGCCGGCGATTCGACCGACAATGTGCCGGGCGCAAAGGGCATCGGCGTCAAAACCGCCGCTCAGCTCATTAACGAATATGGCGATCTCGATACGCTGCTCGCCAAGGCGTCCGGCATCAAGCAACCGAAGCGGCGAGAGGCGCTGACCGAGCCGGACGCGGTCGCGCGCATTCTTATTTCGAAGAAGCTCTGCGAACTCGTGCGCGACGCGCCCCTCGAAACGCCGCTGGAAGACCTCGGCCTCCATCAGCCCGATCCCGCAAAGCTGATCGGTTTTCTGCAGGCGATGGAGTTCACGACGATCACCCGCCGCGTCGCCGAATTGTATGGGGTGCATGCGCAGGATATCGCGCCCGATCCCGATTTTGTCGGCGCATCCGGCTGGCGCACGCGCGACGGCGAAGTGCGGAATGACGCGCCCCCTGCGCCGGAAGCCGTCGAACCGCCTGAGTCCTCAGCTAAGCTGGGCGATGAGAGCGTGAAGGGCGGTTTCACCCCCACAACCCTCGTCGCTACGCGCCGCGCCGAGGCGCAGGCGAACAGAATCGACCGCTCCGCATACGAATGCGTGACCTCGCTCGAACGCCTCGATCAATGGATCGCCGATGCGAGGGAAGCCGGAATCGTCTCGCTCGACACGGAAACAACGTCGCTCGATCCCATGCGCTGCGAACTTGTCGGCGTCTCGCTTGCCGTCGCGCCGGGCCGCGCTTGTTACATTCCGCTGGGGCATCGCGAGGATGGCTCCGGCGATCTCTTTGGCGGCGCCAATCTCCTTTCCGGTCAAATGCTGCTCGGCGAGGCGATCGCGAAACTGAAGCCCTTGTTCGAAGACGCTGCGATCCTGAAGATCGCGCATAATATGAAATATGATCTACTCGTTCTCGCGCGTTACGGAATCGACGTGGCGCCGATCGAGGATACGATGCTGATCTCCTATGCGCTCGACTCGGGGCTCAACAATCACGGCCTCGATGAATTGGCGCTCAAACATCTTCGACATGAGAACATCAAATTCGCTGCGGTCGCGGGCTCGGGACGCAGTTTCATCGGCTTCGCCCGCGTCGCACTCGACAAGGCGACGGAATACGCCGCCGAGGACGCTGACGTGTCGCTGCGGCTGTGGCGCGCGCTGAAGCCGCGGCTTTCCGCCGAGCATATGACCAATGTATACGAAACGTTGGAGCGGCCGATGGTCGCGACGCTTGCGCGCATGGAGCGAAGAGGCGTCGCTGTCGATCGCGCGATCCTGTCGCGTCTCTCCGGAGAATTCGCGCAGGACATGGCGCGCCTCGAAGCCGAAATATTCGATCTTGCCGGCGAGAGCTTCAACCTTGGCTCGCCCAAGCAGTTGGGCGACATATTGTTCGGCAAGATGGGACTGCCGGGCGCAAAAAAAACGGCGACGGGCGCCTGGTCGACCTCGGCAAGCGTTCTCGAAGACCTCGCGGGCTCCGGCAATGATTTCGCGCGCCGCATTCTCGACTGGCGCCAAGTCTCCAAACTCAAGAGCACCTACGCCGACGCCCTGCCCGGCTATATCAATCCAGATACCGGCCGCGTGCACACGAGCTATGCGCTCGCCGCGACGACGACGGCGCGGCTCTCTTCGTCAGAGCCGAACCTGCAGAACATCCCCGTGCGCAACGAGGCCGGCCGCAAGATTCGCAAAGCCTTCGTCTCGCCGCCTGGTCGAATATTAATTTCGGCGGATTACTCGCAGATCGAACTGCGGCTGCTCGCGCATATCGCCGACATTCCGCAACTAAAGAAAGCCTTCTCCGAAGATCTCGACATTCACGCGATGACGGCGAGCGAAATGTTCAACGTGCCGATCAAGGACATGCCGGCCGAAACCCGCCGTCGCGCCAAGGCGATCAACTTCGGCATCATCTATGGCATTTCCGCCTTCGGACTCGCTAATCAGCTCGGCATCCCGCGTGAAGAGGCCGGCGCCTACATCAAGCGCTATTTCGAGCGCTTTCCCGGCATTCGCGACTATATGGATTCGACGCGCAAAACGGTGCGCGAGAAGGGCGAGGTCTCGACGATATTCGGCCGCGTCTATCACTTTCCCGGCATCGCCTCGGCCAATGCGTCGGACCGCGCCTTTTACGAGCGCGCCGCGATCAACGCGCCGATTCAAGGCGCGGCCGCCGACATCATCCGGCGCGCCATGATCCGAATGGACGACGCGCTCGCGCGCGCCGGACTTTCAGCGCAGATGCTTTTGCAGGTGCATGACGAGCTGGTGTTCGAAGCGCCCACGAATGAAGCCGAGGCGACGATTGACGTGGCGCGCCGCGTGATGGAGCAGGCGCCCGCGCCCGCCGTCCATCTCGCCGTGCCGCTGAAGGTCGATGCGCGCGCCGCTATGAATTGGGACGAAGCGCACTGACCGCTCATTTCACAGGCCCGGATCGTCCCCGCTCTGCGTCTCTTCCGTCGCCAGACCGAAGGTCGATCGCAACCAGAGCCGCTCATGCACATAATAGAGCACGAAGACCGCCAGCAACTCGGCGCCAGTGATTTCGCCCGCGAGTTCGGCGTTTCGCAAGAAGGCGTAAACGATCAGGAAGGTCGAAATGCTCGCCGGCGCGAGCCAAGACAACGCCTTCGCCAAGCTTCGCGTCGGAGTCGGTCGATGCGACTCGCGCATAAGCGTCAGGCCTTCCATGGAGGCGTAGCTGAGCTCCGTCAGCGGCGCCGCCGCGCGGCCGTTAGATGCGGCGACAGCCTTGACCATGCCGACCGCGACCGTGTCATTGGTGATGCGGTCGATGAGTATGAAACCGCCGGTTTCGCGATTCTCGACATAGGGGTCGCAGGCGATCACGGTTTCGAGCGACAGCCGGGCGTCGCCGATTTCGTTAAAGGCGAGCGTCGCGCCTCCAGGAAGGGGCTGCGACCGGCCGGTTTCGATATCGATGCGCGCATCGACCGCGGTGACGGCGGCAGGCGCGGTCTTCGTTCCGAGCTTCAACAAATAGCTCTTGCCGGCGACGAGCGGCTCACGCACGAGCCATAAGAGCTTGGCTTCGAGGCGATCTCCGATTTTTGCGGGCGAGACCGGCGAACACAAAAGATCGCCGCGCGAAATGTCGATTTCTTCAGCGAGAGTCAGCGTCGTCGACTGGCCTGATCGGGCGCTGTCGAGATCGCCATCATAAGTGACGATTCTGGCGACGCGCGTGTCGCGCCCTGAAGGCAGAACGCGAATGATGTCGCCAGGCCGAATATTGCCGCCGCTGATGAAGCCGGAGAAGCCGCGGAAGTCGAGATTGGGTCGATTGACCCACTGCACCGGCATGCGAAAGGGCGCGATCTGCATCGCGTCTTCCACAGCGACGCCTTCGAGATAGGAGAGAAGCGGCGGACCGTGGTGCCAAGGCATGTTGACGCTGCCGTGGACGAGATTGTCGCCATCCGTCGCCACCAGCGGCGCGACATAGATGGAGGCAAAGCGAAGATTGTCGGCGAAGGCGTGAAAATCCGCCTTGATCTTGCGAAAAACCTCTTCACTGTAGCCGACGAGGTCCATCTTGTTGACAGCGACGACGACATGACGAACGCCGAACATCGAGGTGATGACGCTGTGCCGGCGGGTTTGCGGCAGAATGCCCTTGCGCGCGTCGACAAGCAGAATGGCGAGATCGGCGGTCGAGGCGCCAACCGCCATGTTGCGGGTATATTGCTCATGGCCGGGCGTATCGGCGACGATGAATTTGCGCCGGTCGGTCGCGAAATAGCGATAGGCGACATCGATGGTGATGCCCTGTTCGCGCTCCGCCGCAAGGCCGTCGACAAGCAGCGCGAAATCCAGCGCGTCGCCCTGCGTGCCGTGCTTCTTCGAATCGCTTTCCAGCGTCGCGATGATGTCGTCGGGCGCGAGATCGGCGTCGTAGAGCAGGCGCCCGATCAGGGTCGATTTGCCGTCGTCGACCGAGCCGCACGTGATGAACCGCAAAAGCGGCTTTTCGCCGATCAGTCGCGCCGGCGCGCGCGAGGGCAATGCAGTGGCGACGGCGCCGTGCATCAAAAATATCCTTCCTGCTTCTTTTGCTCCATTGAGCTGGAGCCGTCGTGGTCGATGAGCCGCCCTTGACGCTCCGAGGAGCGGCTCTCGCGCATTTCCGCAATGATTTCGTCGAGACTGGCTGCGCCGCTTTCGATGGCGCCCGTCAGCGGATAGCAGCCGAGCGTGCGAAACCGCACCTGCTTTTGTTCAATCTCTTCACCGGGAGCAAGCTCCATGCGGTCATCGTCGACCATGATCAGCGTGCCGCCGCGGCGCACGACCGGCCGCTCTTTGGCGAAATAAAGCGGAACGACCGGAATATTTTCGCGGGCGATGTAATCCCAGATATCGGCTTCCGTCCAATTCGACATCGGAAAAACGCGCAGACTCTCGCCGGGCGCCTTTCGCGTGTTGTAGAGACGCCAGAATTCGGGCCGCTGATTCTTCGGGTCCCAACGATGCTGCGCCGTCCGAAACGAGAGCACGCGCTCCTTGGCGCGCGACTTCTCCTCGTCGCGGCGCGCGCCGCCAAAGGCGGCGTCGAATCCATATTTGTCCAGCGCCTGCTTAAGCGCCTCGGTCTTCATGATTTCGGTGTGAAGCTTCGAGCCATGGACGAAAGGGCTGATATTCATCTCAATCCCTTTGGGATTGATATATTCGATCAGCTCGACGCCAAGTTCCTTCACTCGACGGTCGCGAAACTCGATCATCTCGCGAAATTTCCATGTCGTATTGACATGGAGCAGCGGAAACGGCGGCTTCGACGGATAGAAGGCCTTCATGGCGA
The DNA here is from genome assembly GCA_016869435.1 of Alphaproteobacteria bacterium. Classification (GTDB taxonomy): domain Bacteria; phylum Pseudomonadota; class Alphaproteobacteria; order Rhizobiales; family Beijerinckiaceae; genus Methylocystis. The sequence continues at coordinate 38,798 of VGEB01000001.1, forward strand.
TGTGCAGCATCGCCGCCGAGTCCTTGCCGATGGAATAGAGCATCACCGGCCGTTCGCATTCGGCGACGGTCTCGCGCATGATATGGATGCTCTCGGCTTCGAGGCGATCGAGATAGCCGAGCGGACGGACGGCGAGCGCGGTCATGGGCGCGCCTCTTGCGGCGCCCCGCGACGCAATACGCCGTCTTCGTCGACATGGAGGCCGCATTCCTTCTTGCCGTCGTCTTCCCACCACCAGCGGCCGGCGCGTTCGCTCTCGCCCGGAAGCACGGCGCGCGTGCATGGCGCGCAGCCGATCGACAGAAAGCCCTTGGCGTGAAGATCGTTGATCGGCACTGAAAATTCCTCGACCGCCGCGACGACGGCGTCGCGCGTGTAATCCGTCAGCGGATTGAGCTTGAGCACCCTGTATGTCTCGTCGAAAGCGATGACGGGCGCGTCGGCGCGCGCCTGCGACTGATCCGCGCGTAGTCCCGTCACCCAGCCCGAAACGCCGGCGAGCAGCCGCGACAGCGGTTCGACCTTGCGCACATGGCAGCAGGCCTTGCGCGCCTCCACTGAGTGATAGAAGCCGTTGATCCCCTGCTCTTCGATCAGCGCCTCAAGCGGCGCGGCCTGCGGATAGGCGGCGCGGATGCGTCGCGCATAGCGCGCTTCGGTGCGCTCCCACAGCTCATAGGTCTCGGGAAACAGCCGGCCCGTGTCGATTGTCACGACGTCGATATCCAATCCTTGCGTGAAGATCGAATGGGCGATGAGCTGATCCTCGATGCCGAAACTCGTGGTGAACACGATCCGGCCGGGAATGAATTCGCGCAGCAGCAGCAGGCGATGATCGAGATCAAGCGGCGCTAGCCGCGGCGCTAGCGTTTCGGCGATTGACGGCTTCATGACCGCGCCGCGCTCCGGCGCGCTTCGAGAATCGAGCCGCGCCCGGAATAACCGCGCTGATAGCTCATCGTGTAGACGTTGAGCGCAGCGCGCCACTGTTCCTCGTCCTGGCGCTCGGCGAGGTCGTCCGGAATTTCGATCGTGTCGAAGCCGCAGCCGACTGCGTGCGAATATTGGTCAGCCACGAGCCGCCCGCTGGCGCGAAGTTCGCCCTTAAATCCCGCGCGCCGCAGCAGCCGCGCCAGCGAAAAGCCGCGGCCGTCGGAGAAAGCGGGGAAGGAAATCGAAATGAGACCCAGTCGCGGCAACGCGTCGATCAGGGCCGAAGGATCGGTGACGTTCGGCACGATCACGCCAAGCGCCGCGTCGGGCGCAAGGACCTCGAGGGCATGTTGAAGTCGAGGCAATGACACGATCACCTTTCCGGCTTTCGGCAGCGCTTCTTCATCAGCGAGACGGCGCCAGGCGTCCTCGATGAAGCGCCCCTCAGATATCAGCGCCATCTTCGCCCTCCCGACGCAAAACGTCTTTGAATCGAGCATGACCAAGTCGGCGCCAGGTGTCGATGAAGGCTTCGCCTTCCTCGCGCTCGGCGAGATAGAAATCGACGAGATGCTCGATCACGTCCGGCGTCTGTTCCGCGGTGACGCCGGGTCCCAGAATTTCGCCGATCGACGCCGAAAACGTCGGATCGCCGCCGAGCGTGATCTGATAGGATTCCTGGCCCTTTTTCTCGAGACCGAGAATGCCGATCGCGCCGACATGATGATGGCCGCAGGCGTTGATGCAGCCGGAAATCTTGATGCCGAGCTTGCCGATGCGCCGCTGCCGCGACATGTCCGCAAAACGCTTCGAGATCGCCTGCGCGATCGGAATCGAGCGCGCCGTCGCAAGCGAGCAGTAATCGAGACCGGGGCATGAGATGATGTCGGAGACGAGGCCGGCGTTCGCCGTCGCGAGCCCGGCGGCGTCGAGCATGCGCCACAGCGCCAAGAGGTCGTCCTGCTTCACATGCGGCAATATGATGTTCTGCTCGTGGCTGACCCGCAGTTCGCCAAAGCCGAAGCGCTCGCTGGCGTCGGCCAGCACGCGCATCTGATCGGACGTGGCGTCGCCGGGGACGCCGCCGATGGGCTTCAATGAAACCGTGACGATGGCGTAGCCGGGTATTTTGTGCGCGCTGACGTTTACGTCGACGAAATTGGCGAAAGCCGGCGTTCCGAGTTTCGCGGCGCGCAGCAGTTGAGAGTCGCGCGGCAGCGTTTCATAGGGCGGCGGCGCAAAGAAACCGGCGATGCGCTCGAACTCGTTCGGATCGTGGGCGAAAACCGAGCGGTCCATCGCTGCGAATTCGTTTTCGACGGCGGCGCGGATTTCGTCGATGCCCTTCTCGTGAACGAGAATTTTGATGCGCGCCTTATATTTGTTGTCGCGCCTGCCGAAGCGGTTGTACACGCGCATGATCGCTTCGAGAAAGGCGAGCAGATCATGCCGTGGCACGAATTCGCCGACGACCTTGCCGACAAAGGGCGAACGTCCGAGTCCGCCGCCGACGACGACCTGATAGCCGATCTCGCCATCGTCGTTCCTGACGATGCGCAGACCGATGTCATGCACCAGGATCGCGGCGCGGTCGTGCGCCGCCCCCGTCACCGCCATCTTGAACTTGCGCGGCAGGAACGAAAACTCGGGGTGCAGGCTCGACCATTGGCGCAGAAACTCCGCCGTCGGGCGCGGGTCTTCGATTTCGTCCACCGCGACGCCGGCGAAATGATCGGCGGTCACATTGCGGATGCAGTTGCCGGAAGTCTGAATGGCGTGCATCTCGACGTCGGCGAGCGCTTCGAGAATGTCCGGCGTATCGACGAGCTTTGGCCAATTGTACTGCAGGTTCTGTCGCGTCGTGAAATGGCCGTAGCCCTTGTCCCATTTGTCGGCGATGTCGGCGAGCTGACGCATCTGGCGCGCCGTCAGCGTGCCATAGGGAATGGCGACGCGCAGCATGTAGGCGTGAAGCTGGAGATAGAGTCCGTTCATCAGGCGGAACGGGCGAAACTCCTCTTCGGTCAGCGCGCCGGAAAGCCGTCGGCGCACCTGTTCGCGAAACTCGGCGACGCGCTGACGCACGAAAGCCGCGTCATATTCATCGTAGCGATAGGTCGTCAGCGGCGCATTGGGCCGCTGCGCGACGCGCAAGTCGACCGCCGTCATGGCGCGCCTCCAGTCATCGCCTGCTTGCCGAGATCAAGGCGCACGCTCGGTCCCTTCACCCGCATGCGCTCGCGATAATGCAATGGCGTCGGAACCCCGTCCCCGCCGATTTCGACGTCGGCGAGATAAACGTCGACAACGCGATTGGCTGAAATGTCGCGCTTGCCCGAGGCTTCCAGCGCCGCCGCTTCTTCGGCGTTCCGCGCGATGCGCGCACGGCGATGGTGCCGCTCCCAGCCCGAGGGGCCGAGAAACACCACTTCGCCGTCTGTCAGATTCGAGGCAATCAGGATCTGCGGATGTTTGAAGGCGGCCATCACGTTTCCTGCGCCAGCTTCAGTCGAAGCCCGCTCATGTCATCCGACCAGATGATCTGGCAGGACAGACGCGAATTTTCGTAAAGCATCGGCAATTCGTCGAGCTTTTCGATCTCTTCTTCATTGGGCGGCGGCACGCGTCGGGCCCATTCGGCATCGAGGACGACATGGCATTCGGCGCAAGCGAGCGCGCCGCCGCAGGTGTTGTCCATGCCAACGCCATGGTCGCGCAAAATCTCCATCAGCCGCCAGCCTTCGACCGCCTCCAGTTCATGGACGACGCCGTCACGATCCTCCACATGGAGGGTCGGCAGAGTTTGCTGCGACGACTGGGCGGGCCGCTGCGCCACCATGTTCTCGATGTTGCTCATAAAGTTGACGCGCCGACTCTTCCGCTCCGGCGGACCGCCGCGGACGTTTTGCAGTTCGAACGCATAAACCTCTAAACCGCCCGGATGTCAATTCACGACATAATTGTGGAGCTTGGTTTATAATAACAACTTTATGATGTTATTTATGTCCGTCACAATTGCAGCGCCATCGCGCGATTAGCTGAAACAGGGCTGACAAGCGCCGGAAAACCATGTTTGCTATGCTCTTGTCCCTGCTTTACAGCGGCGCTAGCGCGAGATCCGATAGGAGCACCCATGGCCAAGAAGCCGGTCAAGATCACCAGGGAAGCGCCAGCGAAACGGGAGCCTGAAAGCCGGAGTCGGAAGGCTGAGGCTCCCGTCGCCGCGCCGAACGGCGCCAGTCGCCCCGCCGTCATTGTCGTCGGCGCGGACAAGGGCGGGGTCGGCAAGACCACGATCGCCAGAGCGATCCTCGATTTTCTCTCGCTCAACGACATCCATGCGCGCGCCTTTGATACCGAAACGCCGCGTGGGACGCTTCATCGCTTCCACCCCGACGAGACGATGATCGTCGATCTGACCGAACCCGCAGACCAGATGAAGATCATCGACACGCTGAACACGTCGAAGGCCAAGGTCAGCGTCATTGACGTGCGCGCCGGCGGCTTGAGCCCTGCGCTCGAGGCGCTCGACGAGATCGGCTTCTTTGACGCGGTGAAGAATGGTGAATTCCGCTTCGTTTTGCTGCATGTGATCGGCCCCTCCATCTCTTCGCTGGAGGAGATCGCCGAGATCGCGCCCTATGTCGCGGACGCCAATTATTTCATGGTGAAGAATCACGTCAACGACACGACGTTCTTCGAATGGGATCCACAGACCCACGCGAAATATTTCGAGGACGTCGTCACCTCGGGCGAGATCACCATCCCCAAACTCAGCGAACTCGCCTACGAGCAGGTCGAACTGTCCGGCGCGCCGTTCTCGACATTCATCGCCAATCAGGATGCACAAGGCCAGCCGGCGGAGCATTCCTTCGTATTGCGCGGTTATGTGCGGACCTGGCTGGCGCGCGTCGCCGACGAGTTCGAACGAGTCGGCCTTCGCGAACTTGTCAGCGAAAAGCGACGATAGAGGTCGCGGGCGCGAGTCATTTCCGGCCAAAGGCGAGATGACGGGCCGCACGCTTGCGTTCTTCGTTTGCTCGCCGCATTCGCGAACGGGCGTCACCACGGCGGCGCGTTTGCTCACCGATTACTTTTTATCGCGCAATGCGGACATAGAGGGTTTCGACACTGACTTCCGCGACCCACTCTATGCGCTGTTCTTTCCGGAACGAACGCGCGTCGTCGATCTCAATGACGTCAAGGGACAGATATCCCTCTTTGACCGCCTGCTGGTCGCCGACGAAAGACCGAAGATCGTCGACGTCTGGCATTCTTCCTATGAGCGCCTGTTCGCGACCATCGCCGAAATCGGCTTTATGGAAGAAGCGCAACGGCTGGGAGTCGAGCCAGTCGTGCTCTTTCAGACCGACATTGCGCAAAGCGCCGCGAACAGCGCGCTGGTCCTGAAGACCACATGGCCCGATCTCACGATGAGCGTCATTCATAATCGCGGCGCCTCGCCGCTCGGACCGCACTCGCTCGCCGTCCTTGCGCGCTATCCCGCGAGCGGCAAATTCGTCATTCCGCGCCTCGAGGCGCCAATAGCGCGCGCGCTCGACGACGTCGATCTGTCGCTGTCCCGATTCATGAGAGCGCCGCCGCCGGAAATGTCCGTCGTCGTACGCGCGGCGCTCCGTGAATGGCTCTTGCCGATATTCACCCAGTTTCAGAGCTTCGAATTGCGGCTGGCGCTGCAGTCGAGCCAATGTCTCCGCTAAAGGCCGCGCTATGGACTACCGCAGACTCGGCGACAGCGATCTCTCGGTCTCCGCAATCTGTCTCGGCTCGATGACGTGGGGAGAGCAGAACACCGAGGCCGAAGGCCACGCGCAATTGGATTATGCGTTCGACTGCGGCGTCAATTTCATCGACACGGCGGAAATCTATTCCATTCCCCCGCGGCGAGAGACTCAAGGGTCGACTGAACGCATCATCGGCAGCTGGCTCGCCGCGCGCAGGAACCGCGACAAAGCTGTCATCGCCACCAAGATCGCCGGACGCGGCGACGCCAACTGGCTGCGTCCCGGAGGAGTCGGGACCGTTCTCGACGCCGCGAACATCAATGTTGCGATCGAGGGCTCGCTAAAACGGCTGCAGACCGACTACATCGATCTGTATCAGCTGCACTGGCCGGATCGCTCGCTGCCGCTTTGGGGCGCGGGCGGCACGACCTATCGGCGACCGACCAAGCGCGACGAAGTACCGATCGAAGAGACGCTCGAATCGCTGGCGCGGCTGGTCAAGGCGGGCAAGGTTCGCCACATCGGCCTTTCCAACGAAACTCCGTGGGGCGTCGCGCGCTTCCTGCGCGCCGCCGAGCTTGATCGCGGGCCGCGAGTCGTTACCGTTCAAAACGCCTATAATCTTCTCAACCGCACGTTCGAGATGGGTCTCGCCGAATTCGCCGAACGCGAACATGTCGGGTTGCTCGCCTATTCGCCGCTTGCCCAGGGCTACCTCACCGGCAAATATCAGGGCGGGGCGCGGCCGCCCGGCGCGCGCACCACGCTGTTCGAGCGCGCGCAGCGTTACGAGCAGCCGGAAGTCGAACAAGCGATCAGCGCCTATCTGGCGCTCGCGCGTGATATCGGCGTCGATCCGGCGCAGCTCGCAATCGCCTTCGTCACGTCGCGGCCCTTCGTGACTTCAAACATCATTGGCGCGACGACGATGGCGCAGCTCAAAACCGACCTTGCCTCGGCAGAGTTCGCAGTCACGCCGGAAATCGAGCGGCGCATCGACGCGATCCATGCGGTCCGCAGCAACCCCGCGCCATGACTGAAAGCGCAACGCTTCGCGAAGAAACAGCCGAGGATCATCCGGCCGTACGCGAGCTGCTCACCGCGGCCTTCGAGCGATCCGGCGAGGCCGAACTCGTCGATGCGCTGCGCAACGAAGGCGACTTGGTCTTGGGCTGCGTCGCCGCCGTCGACGGCCTCATCGTCGGCTACGCCGCCCTGTCCAGGGTGAGAGCTCCCTTTCCGGCGCTTGGGCTCGGTCCTGTCGCAGTCGCCGCGGCCTATCGATGCAAAGGCGTCGCCGGCGCTCTCTTGCGCTGGAGCTTGGCGCGTGCGCAGAACGATCAGTGGCGCGGGGTTTTTGTGCTGGGCGACAGCGCCTTCTATGGCCGTTTCGGATTCCGACCGGAACTTGCCGCCGGCTTCAGCTCGCCATACGCGTGCCCGCGTTTCATGGCGCTCGCGCTCAACGGCGCGCTTCCCGACAAAAAAGGACCGGTCGATTATGCGCCAGCCTTCGGCCGGCCCTGCGTCTGACGATCACGCGTGTCCCGCGTTCGACGACAGCCGTTCGGGATCGACGCCGATCGAGCGCAAGGCGCGCGCATATTTCGTCGCGAGGTCCCGGTCGAACAGCAAGGCGGGATCGGCAGGGCAATTCAGCCAGCCGTTGCGCTGGATCTCTTCTTCGAGTTGGCCAGCGTCCCAGCCCGCATAGCCGAGCGCGAGCAGCGCCCGGTCGGGTCCGCGTCCCGCCGCGATGGCGCGCAGAATGTCGATCGTCGCGGTGAGAGACACGCCATCGTCGATCGGCAGCGTCGAATTGTCCAGGAAGAAATCCGGCGAATGCAGCACGAAACCGCGGTCGGTCTGCACCGGCCCGCCAGAGAGCACCTGGATGTCTTCGGCGCGGCGCGGCAGGCTGATGCGCTCCTCGGGAGCGATCACCTGAAGCTGCACCAAAAGATCCGGAAAATTGCGAACGCGGGCCGGCTGGTTGACCACGATGCCCATAGCGCCGTCTTCCGAATGGGCGCAGAGATAAATCACCGACCGCGCGAAGCGCTGATCCAACATGCTCGGCATCGCAATGAGCAATTGGCCGTCGAGAAAGCGGCGCTCAGCGGGACGAGCGCTTTGGCTTTCGCTCATCGGCCCCGCGAAATCTTGCTTCTTGCCGGCTGCCCTCATAGGGTCATGCTACGCTCGCCGCGTCTCAAGAACAAGCGGCGCGAATCGCGTAACTGACTGCCTTGACTGAAGGACGGGCCGCCGCAGACCTATGACGCGCTCAATATTCCTGATCGTCGCGCCACTTGCAGCAACGCTCGCGCAGGGCCTTTCGACGGAGTCGCTCGCCAAGAGCGCCACTTTCGCTTCCCCGATCGTTAAGAGCGTAGCGTCCAGCGCTCGGCTTCTCTCGGCCGGCCCTCCGCAAGGCGGCGCGTATCGCGCCGCCGTCGAGATCGCGCTCGATCCGAAGACGATCACCTATTGGCGTCAGCCAGGCGAGGCTGGCTCGGCGCCGACGTTCGACTTCTCGAAATCCGTGAATGTCGCCAAGGTCGAACCGTCATTTCCGGCGCCCAAACATATCGATGAGGCCGGAACCATCGTCGCCGGCTACGACTCCGGCGTCCTTCTCCCATTGAAAGTGACGCCGCGCGATCCGAACGCGCCGGTGACGCTCAATCTCACGCTCGGTTACGCGTCCTGCGGCAAAATCTGCCTGCCCGCGCGCGCCGATCTGTCGCTGGAGCTGCCGCGCGACGGCGCGTCTCCGCATGCGGCGGCGATCACTGAGGCGGAACGGCTGGTGCCGAAAAAGCTCACCGCGGAGGAAGCGAAAAAGCGCTTTGCGCTGTCGCGCAATGGCGCGCACGGCTCATGGCGGCTTCGCTATCTCGGACCCGGCAAGGCGCAGGATCTCTTCGCAGAAGCGTCGGAGCCGTTCTTCATCGAGAGCGCGCGCGCCGGAGAGGAATTCGAACTTAAGCTTTTTTCCGGCGACGCTCCAGCCAAGGCCGCCGATGCGACGCTGACGATCGTCACCGACGCCGGCGCCTTCGAGGCTCCGGCGCGGCTGGAATAGAAGCGCGCCTCGGCTCTCGCCCTACTCAACTTCCGCGTCGATCGGCGCTGAAGGCTCATGATCGAGCTTCGGCGTGCGCTTGAACGTCGATTTGCGTCCGCGCAGGGTCTGCAAAATCTTCGCGCCATTAGCGAAGGCGAGATAGATCATCAGCGGCGGAATCGATGCGACCGTTTTCAGATAATCCAAGATGGTCCCGCGCTTGAGCGCCAGATAGGGTGGAAGCGTCATGCCAAGCGCCACCAGCACCGTCATGATCCCCACGACCTCCAGCAGGTCTGCGTAGGGCGCGAGAGAACCGTGTAGAATAACGCCAAGAACAAAGGCGATGAATCCGATTGCGGCCGTGGGGAAGAAAACCTGATGGGCGATGAGAGAGATCGCCATCACCCGGCGCGTCAGGCTCCAGGGCGAGCGCCAGATCGGCAAAATGTTTTTTTGCGCGACCTGCACAAAACCATTAGACCAGCGCCTTTGCTGACGGCGGAAGTCGCGAATTCCCTCCGGCACCTGACCGGGGATCGGCGGCTCGGACACGAACAGCCCGCGCCAACCTTTGAGCGCCGCCCGCACGGTGAGATCGAGATCCTCGCACAGCGAATAGTCCGACCAGCCGCCAGCGTCCTCGATCGTCGCGCGCCGCCATATGCCGCCTGTTCCGTTGAACTGGAAGAGCCAGCCGGCATGGGCCCGCGAGCGCTGCTCGATGAGATAATGCCCGTCCTGCACAAGACCCTGTGCGCGCGTCAGCCAGTTCTTTTCGAAATTCTGGAACTCGCAGCGCGACTGCACGAAGCCGACGCGATCGTCGGTGAGAAATAGCGGGACCGTGCGCCTCAGCCAATTGGACGGCGGACGGAAGTCGGCGTCGAGCATCGCCACGAAGGGTTCATCCGTGATCGCGAGGCCGTGCGCGCAGGCGCCAGCCTTAAATCCCGAGCGGTCGGCGCGCCGCACATGATCGATTACCGCGCCGCCGGCGCGAAGCTCCGCCGCCACCGCGTCGGCGCGCGCGCTGGTCTCGTCGGTGGAATCATCGAGAAGCTGGATGCGCAGCTTTTCCTTGGGCCAATCCAGAAGCGCGACGCAGCGCAATGATTGCTCGGTGACGAGCGGCTCGTTGAACACGGGGATTTGCAGTAGAACGCGCGGCAAATCCCTGTCTGGCGTCGCGGGCGCTTCCGAATCGCGAATGCGCCGTAACTGGTCATATAAGAAGCGGCCGATGACGACGAGAAAACCGGCCCCGATCGCCAGCACGATCGCCGTGCTGAGCATCACGACCGCGTCGATGAGGAATTGAAAAAGCCCCAGCACCAAACGGCCTATCCTTCTTCATAGGGAACCGGCGAAGGCCTCGCTCCCGCGCGCGCGTTCACGCTGTCCTTGGCCCAGACCACTCGGTCGGTGATCCAGGCGTTCAACCAGACCGCCAGCATCGTCGCCTCGCGAACAACAAACACCGCAGGCGCCAACCAGGATAACTGCCATCCTTTGGCCATAGAAAGCAATGTCTCGACCGCAAACCACAGGAAAAGGGTCGCCGAGGCCGCGACGGCGGGGGTGAGGCCGACGAGCGGCGCCGCCAGCGCGGAGGCCATAACCGCTGGAACTGCTTGGCATATTGGCTCGGCCAAGAAGGAAATGATTTCGTCGTTGCGGCGGATAACCATCCAACGCAATTGCCGGTGATAGACGTCCGCGAAGTTGCGAACGCCAAGCTCCTGCCGGACGGGCCGATGGGAGAAAACCGGCCGCTTGCCGATCCGTCGCATCGCCTTCGCCAAGGCGTTGTCTTCGCCGACCGTGTGGGAGATTGCGTCGAAGCCGCCAGCGCGCAGGAAATCGGATCGCCTGAACAGCATGATTTTTCCGATGCCGTGTCCCTGCCCCAACGCCGAGGCGAGAAACAATATGCGCGCATGCGGTCCGTTGATGATCGCGGCTTCGACATGAGCGGCAAAATTTTCGAGCCGCGCGCAATAGGGAATGGCGCAGACGAGCCCGACGTCATCGGTCAGGTTCCGCATGTGCTGCGCCATCGCATCCGGCTCAAGCAACACATTCGCGTCCTTCATGAAGATGACGTCTTGAGTCGCCTGCATGAAGGGCGCGTAAAGATTATCCACCTTGGGACTTACGGCGAATTTCGCGGTCGAAAGAAGAATGCGCGACGCGACAGCCGGATGACGCGCGAAAATGGCGCGCATGTGCTGGACCGCGGGCGCGTCGAGGTCTGTTGCGGACGCTGTCACATCGAAATCGCGATAGTGCTGCGTCAGCGCAGACTCTTGCGTGCGGTCGAATTCTTTTTCGAGAAGCTTGACCGGAAGAACGATCGAGACCGCCGGCTGGTCTCGCCGCGTGGCGCGGCGGGCGGCGATTCGAGGTTGGGCGATTGTCGCCGCGACCGAAACAAACAGCAAAGCGATAGCGATGATCCAATAGATCGCCGCCGCCCACATGATGAGATCGAAGATCACTTTTCGCCGCGCTCCGACGTCTCCGGCACTTCGGCGGGAAACTGCCGCATGACGCCGTCGACCAGCGCCGCCGGCAGGAAGGAGAACATGCGCATCGCCCAGTACATGTAAAGCGGAAAGGCGATGACGTTGCGACGGCGTTGGAGCCCGCTCTTGATGATGCGTGCGGCTTCTTCGTCGGAGATGGCGCCGGGCTGCCAGGACTCGGCGCCCGCCGACGCCGGCGTTTTTTCGATGGCGCGCGCCGAGAAGGGCGTCTTCACGATGGTGCGCGCCGACATGGGCGTCTTCACATAGCCCGGCACGATCAGCGCGACATGCACGCCATAAGGCGCGAGCTGGGCGCGCAGGCAGTCCGCCCACATGTGAACGCACGCCTTCGCCGCGCAATAGGCCGGCGAATGGGGCAGCGCGCGCACGCCAGCCATCGAGCCCACGATCGCGATCCTGCCGCTCTTGCGCGCGCACATCAGCGATATGGCCGGCTCGACGGTGTTGAAGACGCCGGCGACGTTGATCGCGAGCATGGCGCGCACCGCTTCGGGCGTTTCGAGAAGCTGGCCGGGCGACAGCCCCGTCGAGACGCCGGCGTTGGCCACAAGAATGTCGAGCGGACGTCTTTCATGCGCAGACTGAATGATGCGCGCCACATTGTCGCGATCGCGCACGTCGGCGACATGCGTCTCGGCCTCTTCAGCGCCAGCAGCGAGACAGGCGTGCGCGGCCGCCTCAAGCCGCTCGGCGTCGCGGCCGAGCAGGACAAGGCACGCGCCGTCGCGCGCATAGGCGAGCGCCAGGGCGCGGCCGATGCCGCTCGACGCACCGGTGATGAGCAGGCGCATCCCCCCTCGCGAGCGGGGGTCGGTCGCCGAGGGCGAACCAGCAGGCATGCTTTGCTCGACGCCCATCCGTTACCCCGCCCCGGACGGCTTCGCCGCCCGACCCTCCCCCTCCAGGAGAGGGTGAAAACGCAGAGTCGCCTCGCCGATAATGCCGGGCGCTCGCGCCGCGCCATAGGCAATGAGACGGACGAAAATCTCATTCTCGGTCGCGCGCAGCACGCGCCCCGACAGCCTGACAGTGTCGCCACGCAGGATCGGCTGCACGAATTTTCCGGCGAGCGAAGAGATGACGAGGTCGCCGCGCCATGCTCTCAACATCGGCTCGAAAGCGGCGAGGAGCTTCATGCCATGCACCGGCGGCGCGGAGAGGCCGATCGCCGCCGCCACCGCATCGTCGAGATGCAAGGGATTGGCGTCGCCCGAAACCTCGGCATAGCGTGCCAGCGCCGGCGCGTCGAAGGGACCGATGATCGTTTCGGGAAGCGTGTCGCCGACCTTGACGCCGCCGCTCATGACGCGCTCCCAAATCCGGCGCGCGGCACAAGCCGCAACAGCGTCTCGATTCGCGCGCAGGTTTCGCCGCCCGGCGTCGCGATAGTCGCCGCCATCATCAGACGCGGCGGGGTTTCCTCGCGGGTCATGGTCACGCGCAAATCATAGCTCTCTCCGGCGACGAGCGGCGCCTCATAGGAGAAGCTCTGCGACTCATGCACGGGCACGACGTCGAGTTCGGCGCAAAGGTCGCTCACCACCGAAAAAAGCGAGGGCTCGGCGAGCCAGACCGCGGGATAGGCGAGCGGGACGCTGGCTCCGTCGGCGCCCGTTTCCCGCGCATAAGCCTCGGCGCGCGCGGGATCGACTTGCAGGCGGAAAGGCCCGAGGGCGAGCGGCGGCTCAAGCGGCATGACGAACGATCAGCACGGCGTTGATCCCTCCGAAGGCGAAAGAATTCGACATTGCCGCATCGATCTTATGCTTGCGCGCGACGTTGGGGACAACGTCGAGCGGACATTTGGGATCCCGTTCCAGGAAATTGATGGTCGGCGGCGCGATCTGTTCGCGCATCGCCTGTATGGTGATGACAAGCTCCAGGCCGCCGCTGGCGCCCAGCGCATGTCCGTGAATGGGCTTCGTCGACGACACCGGCACGGTGCGCCCATAATCGCCAAAGACGCGCAGAATCGCTTCGGCTTCGGTGATGTCATTGGCATGAGTCGCGGTGCCATGCGCGTTAACATAATGAATGTCCTGCGGCGCCATTTCCGCGTCTTCCAGCGCCAGAACGATCGAGTTCGACGCGCCTTCGAGGTCGGGGCGCACCGGGTCCTTGGCGTCGCTGGTCGTGCCGTAGCCGGCGAGTTCGCACAAGGGTTCGTGGCCCCGCGCCCGCGCCGATTCCTCGGTTTCGAGAATAAAGACCGCCGCGCCTTCGCCAAGCGACATGCCGTTGCGGCCCTTCGAGAAGGGACGACACAGGCTCGGCGTCAGGACGCGAAGGCCCTCCCAGGCGCGGATCGTCGCATTGATGACGCAGGCTTCGGCGCCGCCGACGATCGCCTTGTCCACAAGGCCCTGTCTGATCATCTGCATGCCAAGGCCGATCGACTGCGTCGCCGACGAGCAGGCGCTGCCGATCGCGAAAGTGGGTCCGAGACAGGAATAGCGCATTCCGACCGTCGCGGGGGCGGCGCTCGGGATGAGCTTGGGAACGCTCAACATCTCAGGCCGGGTCCCCTCGACATAGTAGCGATAGATGCCGTCCTCGATCGTCGTCATCCCGCCGATGCCGGACCCGATGATGACGGCCGTTCCCGGCCCGGCGATGTCTTTGCGCTTAAACCCCGCCTGCGCCATCGCTTCGTCCGCCGCGACGACGCAGAACTGCGTAAAGGGATCGCAGAAGGGTAGGACATTGGCTTCGATGTGTTCGGCCGGATCGAAGTCAGGCACCTGCGCAGCAATTTTGATGCGGCCGTCGTAAGGGCGTTCGGTCTTGAGCGGACGAATCTGGCCGACGCCGTCGCGCGCTGCTTCCCAGAGTTTTTGAGCGCCGACGCCCGAGGCGCAGACCGCGCCCATGCCGGAAATAACGACGCGGCGCCCCTGGGGGCGCGCTCGCGAGAACGCCATTTACTGCTTCTCGCGTTCTTTCTGAATGTGATCCGCAATCGCCTCGATCAGACTCTTGACGTCCTTGGCTTCCTGCAGCGAGCCGTCCATCGGGATGTAGACGTTGAACTTCTCTTCGAGCGCCGTGAGAATCATGACGATGTCGACGGACTTGAGGTCGAGGCTCTCGATCGACGCGTCCATCGTGATCTTGCTTCGATCGACCATGCCTTCCGAGGCGATCACTTCAATGATCTCGTCAACGAGCTGGCTTTTATCCTGCGGATTGTCTGTCACGAATCCCTCCGTTTCAGGGTCCTCGCCGCTTGGCGACACCCGGCGCTCGCGCGCGCGACGCATTGACGCGGCGGCGCCGTCCGGCGCCTCCAAATCCGGGCCCATGGCCGGCCCCCCATTGCCCGTCCCGGCTATTCCGCCCCAGCGCGCCTTATTTTTCGCCCTCAAGCGCGACCGGCACTGGTTACGGCGTTTGCTTCCGAAAATAAAGCCCGCTCCGCTAGATCACGCTGCGTTTAGGCGGAATCGCCTAAACGCAGATGACGTGATCGATTCCCAAAGCTTAGAGCGCGCTTTGCGCGAAAAACCGGCATCCACTTTTTCGCAGCGCGCTCTAGCAGCGGATTTGCTGTGGCCCGGCCGGACGCTTCATGCGAAAAGGCCGCCCGAAACAGCGGAGGGCGAAGGCGAAAATGACGGGACAGGAGACGGCGCTTGCGGGTGCTTTTCAACAGGCTACGGAAGCCCAATGGCGCAGCCTGGTCGAGCGCGCGCTTAAAGGCGCGTCTTTCGAAACGCTCGTTTCCAAAACCTATGATGGACTTTCCATCGCGCCGCTTTATGCCCACGCCGCAGCTTCGCCCCTGCCCGCCGTTCGGAAGCACCCCGGGCGCTGGGCCATTCTCGCGCGCGTCGACCTCGGCGACGCCGACGCCGCCAACCGTATGGCGCTGCACGACCTCGAAGGCGGCGCCGACGGGCTGCATCTCGTCTTCGCCGGCTCGATCGGCGCTTATGGCGGAGGTCTCGCCGGCAGCGACGATGACGCGATCGCCCATACGCTCGCCAATGTTCGCCTCGATTACGGCATTCCGGTCACGCTCGACTATTCGCTGCGCGCGCCGGGCGCGGCGGAGGCGCTCATGCGCTTCATCGACCGCCAGCATATCGAACCCTCGCTTACCCGCGTGTCGTTGGGCTTCGATCCGCTCGGGGCGCAGGCGCGGCATGGATACGCCGCGCAGCCGTGGCCGCAAGCCTCCAAGAGCTTCGCGCGAGAGGTGAAGGCCGCCGCCGATGCGGGCTTTCTCTACGCGGTCGCGGTCGCTGACGCCCGCGTTGTGCATTCGGCCGGCGGGACCGAGTCGCAGGAACTCGCCTTCGCGCTTTCAGCGGCGGTCGCCTACCTGCGCGCGCTCGCCGAGGCCGGAATCGATCTTGATGTGGCGCGCGGTCTGATCGCCTTCCGATTCAGCGCCGACGCCGACGAATTGCTCGGCGTCGCCAAGTTCCGCGCCGCCCGACGCCTTTGGGCGCGGGTCGAACAGGCCTGCGGGCTCTCGCCAAAGCCGTCGCTGGTCTTCGCCGAGACCGCCTGGCGAATGATGTCCCGGCGCGACCCGTGGAACAATATTCTGCGCGGGACGCTCGCCGCCTTTTCGGCAGCGGTCGGCGGCGCCGACACGATCTCGGTGCTGCCCTTCACTCAGGCCTTGGGCGCGCCCGACGATTTCGCGCGACGCCTGGCTCGCGACACTCAGCTGGTTCTGCAGGATGAGTCGCATATCGACGCCGTCGACGATCCGACCAACGGCGCCGGCGGCTTCGAAGCGCTGACCGACACGCTGTGCCAACAGGCGTGGGCGCTGTTTCAAGAGATCGAAACCGAAGGCGGGCTCCCGGGCGCGCTGGAGAAGGGAGCCTTCCAGGCGCGCGTCGCAGAGGCCGCGGAGCTGCGGGCCAAGAATATGGCCCGCGCCAAGGATAAGCTTATCGGCGCGAACCAGTTTCCCGACATTCACGAGGGCGCGCTCGATGTCCTCTCGCCCTATGACGCGACGGCCGAAAACGTCGAGCCGCCGGCCGACGCGCTAGAGAGCATTGCGCTCGCGCCGCATCGTCTCGCCGAACCGTTTGAGCGACTGCGCGAAGAATCCGACGCGTGCCTGGCCGCATCGGGCCATAGACCCAAGATTTTCCTGGCGAATCTCGGCTCGGTCGCCGCCTTCACGGCGCGGGCCAATTTCGCCAAGAACTTTTTCGAGGCCGGCGGCGTCGAGGCGGTTTTCGGCCCGGAGACCGAATCGACGACCGACATCGTCGATGCTTACCGGGCGTCTGGCGCCAAACTCGCTTGCATCTGTTCATCCGACAGGGTCTATGGAGACGCGGCGGAGACGGCGGCGCTGGCGCTCAAGGGGGCAGGCGCGCGCCTTTATCTCGCCGGCCGGCCGGGGGAACTGGAGGAGCGCCTGCGCCATGCGGGCGTGACGGCGTTCATCTACGCCGGCTGCGATATGCATGGCGCGCTGCAACGCGCGCTTTCGGAGGCCAAATGAGGATTCTAGCGTTGGCGCTTGCAGCCTGCGTGGCGGCTGGGAGCGCGTACGCCAAACAGCCGCGCGGTCCAAAAGCGAAGCCGGAGGGCGAACAGGCGCTATCCGGCTCGGGCAGCAACGCCAACGGTAGATGGAGCATCGAAACCACGACGACGGTCGGCGAGTGCCAAATCGTCATCCCGCAGACTTTCGATATCGTCGACAATAAGATCGCGGCGCCGCCTGGCGCGGCTGGCTCCTCTTGGGGCTATGTCGACGAAGGAGGGACGCTCGTCGCGAGGTTCACCGGCCAAGGCGACCGCGTGGTGCGCTTCAGTGGAACGCTGCGCAACGGGAAAGGCTCCGGCCCATGGTCATCGTCGACCGATCTTTGCGGCGGCACCTGGCGCGCGTCGCGCATTGACGCTGCGGCGCAATAGCGCGCTATAGAGCGCGCGGCGAAAAAGTGGAACCCGGCGTTTCGCTCAGGTGCTCTCTAAGCTTTATGAAACTATTACGTTTTCTGCATGTGGGTGATTGAGCCCAAATGCAGCGTGATCTAGCGTCGCTGGCGTTCCTCGAAGTAGCTGTCGTCGTCGCCCTGGAACAGGCCTTCGCCAGGCATCGGACGCGCCGCCTGCACGACCGTCGGCTGACCCGAATCGGCGTCGGCTGAACGAACCCCGAGCCCATCGCGCTGATAGATGTCGTCGCGAAACTGGGTGACGCCATCCGGCGCCGCCCAGGCCGTAACATAGACCCAGTAGACCGGAACCGCCGGCGTGATCTTGACGTCTACGCGCTCGCCCGAAGCGATGACCTGGTCGATGTGGTCGCGGTCCCAGCCCGGCGTCTCCTTCAGGAGCCAGGCGACATAGTCGCGAACGTTCTGAAGCCGGATGCAGCCCGATGAGACGAAGCGGAAATCATCGCCGAAAACGCCCTTGGCAGGCGTGTCATGCATGTAGACCCCGTAGGGGTTGGCGATGTCGATGCGCACCACGCCAAGCGAGTTGAAATCGCCGCCGATGTCCTGGCGAAACCGGAAATTGAGCGCGTCCAGCGAGCGCCAATTGATCTGCTCGGGCTGCAGCTCCTGATTGTCCTTATTGTAGACGCGGATGTGATTGGCGTTGAGATAGTTTGGATCCGCCTGCATCTTGGGGATCAGATCCTTGCGGATCACCGACGCCGGCACCGTCCAGAACGGGTTGAAATTGACCTGGATGGCCTTGGTCTGCATCACCGGCGACTGGCGGTCGATCTTGCCGACGCCGGCGACATGATGGGTGACGACCTCCCCGTTCTCCACGGTCTCCACCGTGGCCGCCGGAATATTGGCGGTGACGTAACGGTTGCCGAGATCGCGGGAAAAACTGCGCAGACGCACGAGATTGGTCTCGAGCTGCCGCAGGCGGATCTCAGCCGGAACATTCAACGCCTGAATCGTCTGCTGATTGACGACACCGGTCGCGGTGATGCCGTGACGGGCCTGGAAGCGGCGCACCGCCGCCTCGACATAGGAGTCGAACACCAGGCTCGCGCCCGTTTCGGACCCGATGTCGCCGGCGGCGATCAATCGGCGGCGCAGCGCCGAGACCGCCGGTCCGTTCGAGCCGAGCCGCAATTGCTGTCCCGGCACCGCGGGCCAGCCTCCGTTAGCCACGATTTCGCGAAAGCGTTCGATCGCAGCCTCAGTGGCGGCCACCGTCTGAGTCGAGAGTATAGGGGTCGTGGAACGCGACACCGTGAGGCGGGCGTCGGCGTCATAGCGCTGCGCCCATTCGGCCTGCCCGTCCTGATCGAAAGCGGCGCAAGCCGGCGCGAGAGCGACTGCGCCGACGGCAAGCGCAACGCCGCGAATAAGTTGCAAAAATGCGGATTCTTGCACAGATCGCTCCAATCTCATCGCCAGGGGGCGGCCCGGCGGTCAAGCCGAAAGGCGGCGCGCTCTACAGGACCGCGCCGGCTGTTTTGATCGAGTTGTGCATCTTCAATCTTAACAAGCACCGAATAGTCCGGCGATTTTGTGACCTGTGAAGCTATGGCGAGGCGCGCCTCTCAGCCCACCCGGGCCCACCCGCTCATGCCCAAACGCTCCTGCGGCAGGAAGCGGGACTTATATTCCATCTTGCGCGAACCTTCGACCCAATAGCCAAGATAGACATGCGGCAGGCCGAAACTGCGGGCGCGCTCGGCATGATCGAGAATCATGAACGCGCCCAGCGAGCGATGCTCCAGCTCCGGCTCGTAGAAGGAATAGACCATTGACAGGCCGTCGGAGAGTCGGTCGGTCAGACAACAGGCGGCGAGCGCGCCGATTTCGCCGTTCGCGCGCGCGAGCCGATACTCGATAAGCCGCGTGTCGACGTGGCTGTCCTCGATCATCATTTGATAATCGACCATGCTCATATCGGCCATGCCGCCGTCCGAATGGCGCGCGCCGACATAGCGACGAAATAAGGCATATTGTTCGTGCGTTGCGCGCGCCGGTCGGGTTTCGGCGACAAGATCGGAGTTCCGCCTGTGGATGCGCCGCATGCCGCGCGAGGGGCTGAACTCGTCGATCTTCACCCGCACGGAAACACAGGCTCGGCACTGCTCGCACGCCGGGCGATAGGCGATGGTCTGCGAGCGACGAAAGCCCGATTGGGTTAACGTGTCATTGAGCGCCGGCGCCCGAAGTCCGATCAGATGGGTAAAAACCTTCCGCTCCTCGCGACCCGGCAAATAGGGGCACGGCGCGGGAGAGGTCAGATAGAATTGCGGCGCGTCGCGCGGCTCTTTGGTCACGCTCTGTGGTCCCGGATACGAAATTAATCTAGAGCGCCCGCGCGGCGCGCGCCAAGGCCATATTTGCGGAGTCGAAGGCGCAAATTTTAAGACGAACGCCGCAAAATGATCACGTCGGCGAGGATGTCGTGCAGGCAGCGCTTGTCGCTGGTGAACAGCGACACGAGCAACAGCGGCGGGAAAAGCCAGGTGACATAAAACAGCACGGCATGGACAGCCGCCTGCAGAAACGGCACGGGATTGCCTTCCATGGTGCGCATCTCCAGGTCCATGAAAGCCATTCCGGGCGTCGCCATTCGCGGTCCGGAGACCGTCAGACCGTTGTAAAAGAAGGCGACGATCGGAAACAGCGGCGGCAGAATGAAGGCCGACAATCCGGCGCTCAAGATCAAGAGCGCGACGAAAAGCGCCGCCGACATGCCGGAGACGAGAATCAAATCCAGCATGACCGCCATGATCCGGCGGGTGCGCACGCCCTCGAGCGCCTGCGGCGGAATATAGGGCGCGGCGCGCGCGCCAACTCGGCGTATCGGCGTCTCGCCGCTGGAAAAAGGTTCGCGCTCGGTCATCGACTCGCCGCCTTTCAGTTGGCCCGCCAAAGATCGGCGACCGTGGACGAGGTTTCAAGTGCGCCGCGCAGCTTGCGGAATGCGGGGATTAGTCCCTGCTCCGCCTTGACGAGCGCGGCCGGTTTGTCGCAAGGCTCCGGCCAGCCGGCGCGCGTCCTCGCCCGCCCGGAGCAGCCTCGGGAAATGCACATGGCCAGCAACGCCGTCGACGGCGGACATTTGCGCGCCTTCATCGAGCGTATCGAGAAGCTCGAAGAGGAGAAGCGCGCGATCGGCGACGACATCAAGGATGTCTACGCGGAAGCGAAAGGAACGGGATTCGACCCCAAGGTGATGCGCAAGATCATATCGCTGCGCCGGCAGGATAAGCATAAGCGCCAGGAGGAGGAAGAAATCCTCGACCTCTATCTCTCCGCCCTGGGTATGGAGTAAGCCCCTCCGACCGGCGGACGGGCTTGGCCGTTACACAAGCTATTTCGAGGCGCAGAATGGATTTTGGCGCCCAGGATGAAGTCGTGCGCTTTCTCGCCTCGCTCGACGGCGGCGCGGCGCGGATCGTTACGACTCACATCTCCGTCGTCGCGCTTTGCCGGACCCGCGCCTACAAGCTCAAGAAAGCGGTGCGCTTCCCCTATCTGGATTTCTCGACGCCGAGCCGCCGAGTGGCGATGTGCGAGCGCGAAGCGGCGCTTAACATGCGCTTCGCGCCCGAACTTTATCTTGGAGCGCATCGCGTGACCCGCGAGGCCGACGGCGCTCTGGCGCTCGACGGCGCTGGCGAAACGATCGACGCGGTGGTCGTCATGCGCCGCTTCGCCGACGCCGACCTCTTGGAACAGATCGCAAAGGACGGCCGCCTGACGCGTCAAATGGTGGAGTCGCTCGCCCGTCGCATCGCAAGGACTCATGACGAAGCGGCGCCGGACTATCAGCGGGGCGGCGCCGCGGCGATGCGCCGAACGCTGGACGACGCGGCCTTGAGCCTGCGCAACGCGGCGCCTGCCGGCGTGGATCAGATCGAGGCCCTCGTCGCGCGGCATGGCGCCGCGCTGGATGCGCAAGCCGCGCTTCTCGACGGGCGCAAGGCGCTGGGTAAGGTGCGCCGCTGTCACGGCGATCTGACCCTGCGCAACATCTGTCTTTTCGAGGGCGCGCCGACCCTCTTCGACTGCCTCGAATTCGACGACGAGATGGCGACCATCGACGTGCTGTATGACGTCGGTTTCCTGCTGATGGATCTTTGGCGAGCAGGCGAGCGCGCCTTCTCCAATCTTGCCTTCAACCGCTACCTCGATGCGCGCGACGAAACCGACGGCCTGCCGCTCCTCCCCTTTTTCATGTCGCTGCGCGCCGCCATACGCGCGCATGTTGAAGCCGCGCAGCAAAACGCCGAACGCGGTCGTCTCTACTTCGATCTCGCAGCGGCGCTGCTCGCGCCTTCCAAAGGCGCCGTCGTCGCGATCGGCGGCCTTAGCGGGTCGGGCAAGTCGAGCGTCGCCGCAGCGCTCGCGCCATTGATCGGATGTCCGCCCGGCGCGCGCGTCATCAACAGCGACCGCATCCGCAAGCGGCTTTTTGGAGTCTCGCCGACCGCGCGTCTTCCGCAGGAGGCGTATGCGAGCGCCGTTTCGGCTAAGGTCTACGGCGAGATGTTCGAAGATGCGGCGCGAACGGCCGCACTCGGCTGGCCGGTCATCGTCGACGCCGTCTTCGATCGTCCTGAAGATCGGGCGGCGATTAGAGCCGCGGCTGGACGCGCGCGTGCGCCGTTCTTCGGCGTCTGGCTCGATCTCGATCTGACGCGGCGCGCGGCGCGCATCGAGGCGCGGATCAATGACGTCTCCGACGCCACTTGCGAGGTGCTGACAGCGCAAATGAAAAAAGCGACCGGCGCGATCGAATGGCTCAAGGTCGACGCCTCGAAAGATACGACAAACATCGCCGCCGAGATCAAGACGACGTTCGACTTCGGGAGCGACACGCCAGTGTGAGCCGTCATTGCGAGCCGAAGGCGAAGCAATCCAGAATCGCGCAGGCGCATGGATTGCTTCGGCGCTAACGCGCCTCGCAATGACGGCCGTACCTTGAGCTACGGAATCAGCACCGCCGCGCCCTGAAGCCGACCTTCGCGCAGATCGGCGAGCGCCTCATTCGCTCGCGCCAGCGGATAGCGCGCTATATGCATTCTCAGCGGCAGCTTCGGCGCCAGCGCGAGGAACTCCCGCGCATCGTCCCGCGTGAGATTGGCCACCGAAAAAAGCCGTCGTTCCTCCCAGAGCAGCGCATAGGGAAAGCTCGGAATGTCGCTCATGTGAATGCCGCCGCAGACGATGGCGCCGCCCTTCTTCGTCGCGGCGAGCGCGCGCGGAACGAGCGCGCCGACGGGCGCGAAGATCAGCGCGGCGTCGAGCGGCTCCGGTGACGGCGCGTCGGAATCCTGCGCCGACGCCGCGCCAAGCGAGCGCGCAAAATCCGCGGCGGCCCGATCGCCCGGCCGCACGAAGGCGTGAACGCGCCTGCCTTGCGCGATCGCGACCTGGGCGATGATATGCGCGGCGGCGCCGAAGCCGTAGATGCCGATCGTTTCGGCCGGCCCCGCCATCCTTAACGTCCGCCAGCCGATGAGGCCGGCGCAAAGAAGCGGCGCAAGCGGCGCTGGATCACCCTCTTCCGGTAACGGGAAGCAGTAGGAGGCGTCGGCGACGGCGTGTGTCGCATAGCCGCCGTCGCGCGTATATCCGGTGAACAGCGGGTCATCGCACAAGTTCTCGCGCGCGCTCGTGCAATAGGCGCAATGCCCGCAGGTGTGGCCGAGCCAGGGCACGCCGACCCGCTGTCCAAGCTCGACGCCGGTCACGTCGGAACCGATCGCGTCGACGCGGCCGACGATTTCATGTCCCGGAATGATCGGCAGCTTCGGCTGCGTGAGTTCGCCGTCGACGACATGGAGATCGGTGCGGCAAACGCCGCAAGCCTCAATCTTGACCCGCAATTCGGCGGGTCCGGGCGAAGGCGCCCGCCGCTCCTCCATGACAAGCGACGCATGGGGCGCCGGCAGGACCATCGCCGACATCGTTTGCATCATGTCCCCCTCCCCAACCCTCCCCCGCTTCGCGGGAGAGGGAGCTAGATTCGGCCCCATTGTCGCAATTGGCGCGAAACCCGCTCGTTAGCGTCCCCTCTCCCGCGAAGCGGGGGAGGGACAGGGAGGGGGCGCGTCCGCCAACAGCTTGCTCAAAAAAAACCGCGCATGTCCGGGAGGAAATCCGGCGATCTCGCCGATACGGGTAAAGCCGAGAGTTCCATAGAAGGCGGCGGCTCCGGGATCGAATGTGTCGACATAGATCCCCACGCAGCCGCGTTCCCGGGCGATCCGCTCGGCTTCAGCGATCAGCCGGCGCCCCCAGCCGCGGCCGCGTTGAGTCCGCTCGACCCAAAGATGGCGAACGTAAAGCCAGCGCCAGTGCGATACGCCATTGAGCCCGGCGACAAGAGTTCCCTGCGGATCGCGCGCGACGATGCAGAGGGGCGTTTCTCCGCGCGGGCCGAACCGAACCGCGATCTCTTCGCCGAGCCTCGCCGCAAGCTCGGCCGACTCGGTCGGTTCGATCGAAAGGACGCTCTTCTCAACTTCTTGGTTTTTGATCATGATCACGTCGTGAGACGAGTCCTCGTCCTGCTATTTTGGGCGTGCGTCGCCTGCGCTGCAACGGCCCAAGGCGAAGACGGCTCCTGTTCGCCCGTCGACATCGCGCCGGGGCCGGCGTCGACCGGCGAGCGCGTGCGCGACTATGCGCCGATTTTCGACCTCTGCGCCAACGGCGGCGAATCGCGGCTGGCGATTCGCCGCATGAGCGTCGACGGGACGCAGCTGATCCTGACGGTCGATCCGCAATCTTTGCAAACGTCGCTGGAGCGCGCGTCATGTTGGCGCTGCGAAGAGACGAGCGACGCCGCGCAGGCCGAAACGCGCTATCTCAAGGCGCTTCATCCGCCGCAGGACTCGACGCGGCCGCCGGCGCTGGTCAATGCGGGGCTCATTCACGGCGACGGCGACGGCGCTTTCGTCACCGGCGACCTCTGCCCGAGCCGCAAGCCGCTCGACCGCAGCTTCTTCGAAAAGCTTGCCGCGCAGGGTCCGGGCGCGCCCGTGGCGCTAGCCGTCTCCGGCGGCTGGATCGCCCGCCACGGCGCCGACATCGCCTGGTTGCGCGAGAAGGAGCGGATCGGCGCGCTCGCCATCACCTGGGCCAATCATTCCTATAGCCATCCCTATGCCCCCCACCTTTCAGATAGGCGGAATTATTTCCTGCGGCCCGGCGTCGACGTCGATCGGGAAATTTTCGAAACTGAAAAGCTCATCATCGCCGAAGGCGAAACCCCGTCCACGTTTTTTCGCTTTCCGGGTCTCGTCGCCGACGCGGCGCTGCTGGAACATGTCCGCAGCCGCCATCTGATCGTGTTCGGCGCCGACAGTTGGCTGGCGCTGGGCTTAAGGCCGCGCCCCGGCTCGATCGTGCTTGTGCATCCCAACGGCAATGAGCCAGTGGGCATAAAGCTGTTTTCGCGGCTCATCGACGCCGGGGCGATGCCGTTGCCGCTGCGGCCGATCAACGAGGCGCCATAGCCGGCTAAACGCCCTTCATTGACAAGGTTTCCGGCGGCTCTTATCTCTCGCGCGGAAACGCCGCGTCGGTCTCGGCGCCCCGCCGTTGGCGCGCTGTCGCAGGCGGATGTTATTCATGCATTATGCGACGTTCCGCCGGCCGCCGTCCCCCGGCGCGCCGAGAAGGCGGCAGACGCTGCGCGGGAGAAAGGTTCGCAAGAATGATCGGCGCACTCGCCAAAAAGATTTTCGGCACCGCCAATGATCGCCGGCTCAAGACCTACGCGCCGAAGGTCAAAGCGATCAATGCGCTGGAGCCGCAGGTCGAGTCGCTCTCCGACGACGAGCTTCGCGATCGCACCCGCCAGTTCCGCGAAGAGCTGGCGGCCGGCAAGACTCTCGACGATCTGCTCGTTCCCGCTTTCGCCACGGTGCGCGAGGCGGCCAAGCGCACCCTCGGCCAGCGCCACTTCGACGTCCAGCTCATCGGCGGCATGGTGCTGCATGAAGGGGCAATCTCGGAAATGCGCACGGGCGAGGGCAAGACTCTCGTCGCCACTCTCGCCGTCTATCTCAACGCGCTCGCCGGCAAGGGCGTCCATGTCGTCACGGTGAACGATTATCTGGCCAAGCGCGACGCCGACTGGATGGGCCAGATCTACAAATTTCTCGGCATGACCGTCGGCGTCGTCGTGCATGACCTGATGGACGACGATCGCGCGGCCGCTTACGCGTGCGACATCACCTACGGCACCAACAACGAATACGGCTTCGACTATCTGCGCGATAATATGAAATATGAGTTCTCGCAGATGGTGCAGCGCGGACATCATTTCGCGATCGTCGACGAGGTGGACTCGATCCTGGTCGACGAAGCGCGCACGCCGCTGATCATTTCGGGCGCGATCGACGACAAGTCGGATCTCTACAATACGATCGACCGGCTGATCCCCAAGCTCGACGCCGACGACTTCGAACTCGACGAGAAGCAGCGCACGGTTCATCTCACCGACGCCGGCAATGAACATATGGAGGAACTGCTGACCGAGGCCGGCGCGCTGACCGAGGGCGCGCTTTACGAAGCGCACAACGTCACGCTCGTGCATCACGTCAATCAGGCGCTGCGCGCGCACAAGCTCTTCCAGAAGGACAAGGATTACATCGTCCGCAAGGGCGAGGTGGTCATCATTGACGAATTCACCGGCCGCATGATGCCGGGCCGCCGCTATTCGGAAGGTCTGCATCAGGCGCTCGAGGCAAAGGAGCGCGTTCAGGTTCAGCCCGAAAACGTCACCCTCGCGTCGATCACCTTCCAAAATTATTTCCGCCTTTACGACAAGCTCGCCGGCATGACCGGCACGGCGGCGACGGAAGCGAATGAATTCGCCGAAATTTATAAGCTCGACGTCGTCGAAATTCCGACCAACCGCCCGGTCTGCCGGCTCGACCAGGACGACGAAGTCTATCGCACGGCCAAGGAGAAACTTTCCTCCATCGCCGACGAGATCAAGGACGCGAACGGGCGGATGCAGCCCCTGCTGGTCGGCACCACGTCAATCGAAAAGTCTGAGCAGTTGGCCGAGTTCCTGCTGTCGCAGGGCTATAAGATGATCGACTTCGCCGATCCGAAGGGCCTGTCGAAACTCTACGACGCCGCGCGTTCGGGCAAGCCGTCGAAGATGTTTGCGGTGCTCAACGCGCGCTTCCACGAGCAGGAAGCCTATATCGTCGCCGAGGCCGGCGTTCCCGGCGCGATCACCATCGCCACCAACATGGCCGGCCGCGGCACCGATATTCAGCTTGGCGGCAACGTCGAGATGCGCGTAACCCAGGAATGCGCCGGCCTTGAAGGCGACGCCCGCGGCAAAAAGGAAGCGGAAATTCGCGAAGAGGTCGCCGCCTTCAAAGAGAAGGCGATCGCCGCCGGCGGCCTTTACATCATCGGCACCGAGCGTCACGAGAGCCGGCGCATCGACAACCAGCTGCGCGGCCGATCCGGACGCCAGGGCGACCCCGGCCGCTCGAAGTTCTTCCTGTCGCTGCAGGACGACCTCATGCGCATTTTCGGCTCGGAGCGCATGGATTCGATGCTGGTGAAGCTCGGCCTGCAGGAGGGCGAAGCCATCGTCCATCCATGGATCAACAAGGCGATCGAGAAGGCGCAGCATAAGGTCGAGGCGCGCAATTTCGATATCCGCAAGAACATCCTCAAGTTCGACAACGTCATGAACGACCAGCGCAAGGTGATTTTCGAGCGCCGGCGCGAAATCATGAATGAGGAAAGCGTCGAGGAGCAGGTCGCCGACATGCGCGAAGACGTCGTCGACTCGATGGTGTCGCAGCACATCCCACATGACGCCTATGCCGAGGCCTGGGACGTCGCGGGCCTCGCGCAAGACGTGACGGCGAAGCTCAATCTCGACCTGCCGGTCGCCGACTGGGCCAAGGAAGAAGGCATCGCCGACGAGGAGATCAAGGAGCGCCTGCTCGAGGCGGCCGACGCCGCCTATGGCGATCGCGTCGAGAAAAATACTGAGCCGCTGATGCGCATGATCGAGAAACAGGTCGTGCTGCAATCGCTCGACACGCTCTGGCGCGAGCATCTCGTGGCGCTCGATCATCTTCGGCAGGTGATCGGCTGGCGCGGCATGGCGCAGCGCGATCCGCTCAACGAATACAAGTCCGAAGCGCTCGAACTGTTCAAGAGCCTGATGACTCGGTGGGACGAAACGGTGACCGCGCAGCTGATGCGCGTCGAAGTGTCCTTCGAAGCGCCGCCGTCCGCGCCGCCGGAATTGCCTCCCATGGAAATGTCGCATCCCAATCCCGAGGCGCTGATCGGCGGCGGACAACAGCTGGCGCTCAATGAGCTGAACTCGCGCCTCGCCACGGCCGATTTTTCGGCGCAGGGCCTTTCCATGGGAGAGGCGGCGCCCGAGCGGCGCCGCGATCCGGGCAATCCGACGACCTGGGGCAAGGTCGGCCGAAACGAACTCTGCCCTTGCGGCTCGGGCAAGAAATACAAGCATTGCCACGGCGCGCTGGTTTAAGCCGAAGATGAGGCGAGCGATGCGACGGATCAGCGTCTCCGCTCTCATGTCGATGCTGGCGTCTTCGGCGTCGGCCCGCGTCGAATGGGTGCAGGTCTCCAAGGACGATTTTTCGACCGTTTATATGGATGCCGGCTCGCGTCGAACATCTTCCAACGGAATCGTTACGATCGACGCGCTCACCGATTACAACGCCGCCTCGCCAAAAGCCGCAGCATTCGGCCTTGCCGAAAAGGGGCTCTCGGAAATCGAGAAAGTGTCGCTCGATTGCGTCAATCGGACATACCGCTCTGAGGGCGGCGGTTGGCGGCAGGGCCAGATGGGCGAAGGAAAGATCACCAAGCCATATCCGCCAAAAGACCAATGGTCGCCGGTGCCGGCCTATTACGACGGACTCTTCGCTAAGGTCTGCGCGAGCAAGTCTTCGGATTAGCCGTCGGATGATTTGAACCGGCCCGCGCCCGAGAATATAAGCGCAGCGCGGGTTTACCGCCGCGGTGAGCGGCCGCCGCGGGCGTTTCCAGGAGCTTGTCGTGACCGCCATCGATTTTTCCAAAGTGCTCGTCGCCCAGGGCGGCGGCCCCACCGCCGTCATCAATCAGTCGCTGGTCGGGGCCGTGCTGGAATCGCGCAAATTTCGCGAGGTCGAGCGGGTCTATGGCGCGTTCCACGGCGTGCGCGGCATCGTCAACGAGGATTTCGTCGACCTTACGCAGGAGACCACGCATAATCTCGAACTCGTCGCCTGCACCCCGTCTTCGGCGCTCGGCTCGACGCGCGACAAGCCAGACCTCAAATATTGTCAGGAAATCTTTCGCGTCCTGCGGGCGCATGGAGTCGGCTGTTTTTTCTATATCGGCGGCAATGATTCGTCCGACACTGTGCGGATCGTGTCACAGGAAGCCAGAAACGCCGGCTATCCGCTGCGCACGGTTCACATTCCCAAAACCATCGACAATGATCTGATGGTCAACGACCACACGCCCGGATTTCCCTCGGCGGCGCGATGGGTGGCGCAGGCTTTCGCCGGCGCCAATCTCGACAATTGGTCCCTGCCCGGCGTCTATATCGCCGTCGTGATGGGACGCCACGCCGGATTTCTGACCGCCGCCTCGGCGCTCGGCAAGAAGTTCCCCGACGATGGACCGCATCTCATCTATATTCCCGAACGCGCCTTCATCGTCGATAAGTTCCTGGCCGACGTGAAGGCGACGATGGCGAAATACGGCCGCTGCGTGGTGGCGGTTTCCGAGGGCGTCTGCGACGAAAACCATACGCCGATCGCTGAAAAGCTCGCCAAGATGGTGGAGCGGGACGACCACGGCAACGTCCATCTCGGCGGCGGCGCGCTCGCCGACGAACTCACCCGCCTCGTCAAGGACCGTCTGGGATTCAAGCGGGTCCGCGCCGACACCTTCGGCTATGTGCAGAGAAGCTTCGTCGGCTGCGTCTCCGACGTGGACCAGCGCGAGGCGCGGGAAGTCGGCGAAAAGGCTGTGCAATACGCCATTTGGGGCGACCGCGACGGCTCGGTCACGATCCACCGGACCGGCTTTTATTCCGTCGACTATCGGTTGACGCCGCTCGAAGAGATCGCCGCGAAGACTAAAGTCATGCCGGACGAATATATTAGCCCGTGCGGCACGGATGTGACCGACGCCTTCCGGCTCTATCTGCGCCCCCTGCTCGGAAGCGGCATGCCGGACGCCTATCGGTTGCGGCTCAACCGGGTTCCTAAAATACTCACCGCATAGGCCGCCCTGTTGGGCGCCTTTCTTGCTTTATGAAGATTTCCGGCGAAGGTTGCAATTTGGCCGTCGTCTAAAATACACTATCCAGTCATGGTTTCGGGCGCTCGTCGCTGACGACCGAAACGATGGACGGGGGGAACGCCAACCGCTTCCACCTTTTGTTAGTTTGGCGCCGGTATCAGAAGTGTTCGGGCCGATTCGCCCGGCAGTCCGGCCCGATAGGAGAATAATATGAGCAAGGTCGGCGGCGGCGACTCCAAGAACACGCTATACTGCTCCTTTTGCGGCAAGAGCCAGCATGAGGTGCGTAAGCTTATCGCCGGCCCGACGGTGTTCATTTGCGACGAATGCGTCGAACTATGCATGGACATCATCCGCGAGGAGAACAAATCCTCCCTCGTCAAGCAGCGCGACGGCATTCCCACCCCGCGAGAGATTTGTAAGGTCCTGGACGACTATGTCATCGGCCAGGCCCAGGCCAAGCGCGTTCTCTCGGTGGCGGTCCACAATCATTACAAGCGGCTCAACCACGCGTCGAAACATGGCGATGTGGAGCTCGCAAAGTCCAACATTCTGCTGATCGGGCCGACCGGCGTCGGCAAGACCATGCTCGCGCAGACCCTGGCGCGCATTCTCGACGTGCCCTTCACCATGGCCGACGCCACCACCCTGACCGAGGCGGGCTATGTCGGCGAGGACGTCGAAAACATCATCCTCAAGCTTCTGCAGGCGTCGGACTATAACGTCGAACGCGCCCAGCGCGGCATCGTCTACGTCGACGAAATCGACAAGATTTCGCGCAAGTCCGACAACCCCTCGATCACGCGCGACGTGTCAGGCGAGGGCGTGCAGCAGGCGCTCCTGAAAATCATGGAGGGCACCGTCGCCTCGGTGCCGCCACAGGGTGGACGCAAGCACCCGCAGCAGGAGTTCCTCCAGGTCGACACGACGAACATCCTCTTCATCTGCGGCGGCGCGTTCGCCGGCCTCGAAAAGATCATTTCCGCCCGCGGCCGAAACACCTCGATCGGCTTCGGCGCGACGGTGCAGGCGCCGGACGAGCGCCGCACCGGCGATATTTTCAGACAGGTGCAACCCGAGGACCTGTTGAAGTTCGGGCTCATCCCTGAATTCGTCGGCCGCCTACCGGTCATCGCGACGCTTGAGGATCTCGACGAGGACGCGCTCAAGAAGATCCTGACCGAGCCGAAGAATGCGCTCGTGAAGCAGTATCAGCGGCTCTTCGAGATGGAAAACGTCGAGCTTACCTTTCAGGAGGACGCGCTTTCCTCCGTCGCCCGCAAGGCGATCGAGCGCCATACCGGCGCGCGCGGCCTGCGCTCGATCATGGAAGGAATCTTGCTAGACACGATGTTCGATCTGCCGGGGCTGGAGGGCGTCGAACAAGTCGTGATCGGACCGGAAGTGGTCGAGGGTAAAGCCCGGCCGCTCTATATATACGCCGAGCGAAGCGAAAAGAGCGGCGCGACCGCCTGACCGCCGCGACGACGAAGCCTTCCGGCGGCGCAGAATTAAGCTTGGGCGCCGCAGCGC
This sequence comes from Alphaproteobacteria bacterium, assembly GCA_016869435.1. Lineage (GTDB taxonomy): Bacteria > Pseudomonadota > Alphaproteobacteria > Rhizobiales > Beijerinckiaceae > Methylocystis. The sequence goes on from VGEB01000001.1 coordinate 69,876, forward strand.
CTTGAATCGATTGTTTGCGTACACCATTTGCGTTAGCGGGGCCGCCGGACGCGATCGTCGGCGGTCTCTTATTGGCGCGACAGCGGCGGGCGACCGTATCGCGGCCTTAAACCCTAATCGCCTGCGGTCTCGCGTCGCCGCTGCAGCGGGGCGTGGTCAATGACAGGACAAGAAAATGTCGAATGAAAAGCGAGACGCCGTCACGCCCGGAGCCGTCGAAAGCTATCCGGTGCTGCCGCTGCGCGACATTGTCGTCTTCCCGCACATGATTGTCCCGCTTTTCGTCGCCCGCGAGAAATCCATCCGCGCGCTCGAAGAGGTGACGAAATCCGACAGGCTCATTCTGCTGGCGACGCAGAAGAACGCCGGCGACGACGATCCCTCAGCTGACGCCATCTATTCGATCGGGACGCTCGCCTCGGTGTTGCAGCTCCTCAAGCTGCCCGACGGGACGGTGAAGGTGTTGGTCGAAGGCGTGGCGCGCGCCAACGTGCGCACATATACGCGCGCGGACGACTATTACGAGGCGGACGCCGAAGTTCTCGCCGACGATCTCGGCTCTCCGGTCGAGGTCGAAGCGCTCGGCCGCTCGGTGATCGCCGAATTCGAAAGCTATGTGAAGCTCAACAAGCGGGTGTCGTCCGAGGTCGTCGGCGCGGTCACGCAGATCGATGATTACTCGAAGCTCGCCGACACCGTGGCGTCTCACCTTTCCGTCAAGATCGCCGAGAAGCAGGACGTACTCGAGACGATCAGCGTCACGCGACGCCTCGAGAAATGTCTGTCGCTGATGGAGAGCGAGATCTCGGTCCTGCAGGTCGAGAAGCGCATTCGCACGCGCGTCAAGCGCCAGATGGAGAAGACGCAGCGCGAGTATTATCTCAACGAGCAGATGAAGGCGATCCAGAAGGAGCTGGGCGACGAGGAAGGCAAGGACGACCTCGCCGAGCTCGAGGAGCGCATCAAGAACACCAAGCTTTCGAAGGAAGCGCGCGACAAGGCCTTGGCCGAGTTCAAGAAGCTGCGGCAGATGTCGCCGATGTCGGCCGAAGCCACCGTGGTGCGCAACTATCTTGACTGGATCCTGTCGATCCCATGGGGCAAGCGCTCCAAGGTGAAACGGGATCTCGGACAGGCTGAGGAAGTGCTCGACGCCGAACATTTCGGCCTTGAGAAGGTAAAAGAGCGCATCCTCGAATATCTCGCCGTGCAGAGCCGCGCCAACAAGCTGACCGGCCCGATCCTGTGCCTCGTCGGTCCGCCCGGCGTCGGCAAGACGTCGCTCGGCAAGTCGATCGCCAAGGCCACCGGCCGCGAATTCGTGCGCATGTCGCTGGGCGGCGTGCGCGATGAAGCGGAAATCCGAGGACATCGGCGCACCTATATCGGCTCGATGCCCGGCAAGATCATCCAGTCGATGCGCAAGGCGAAAACGTCCAATCCGCTTTTCCTTTTGGACGAGATCGACAAGATGGGCATGGACTTCCGCGGCGATCCGTCATCGGCTCTGCTCGAAGTGCTGGACCCTGAGCAGAACGCAACGTTCAACGACCATTACCTCGAAGTCGACTACGATCTTTCGAACGTCATGTTCGTGACGACGGCGAATACGCTCAACATTCCGCCGCCGCTGATGGACCGTATGGAAATCATCCGCATCGCCGGCTACACGGAAGACGAGAAGGTCGAGATCGCGCGGCGGCACCTCATCCCCAATGCGGTGCATAAGCATGGTCTTGCGCCCGAAGAATGGATGATCGCCGACGACGGCCTGCTGACCCTCATTCGCCGCTACACGCGCGAAGCGGGCGTGCGCAATCTGGAGCGCGAAATCTCGAACCTGGCGCGCAAGGCGGTGAAGGAAATTCTCCTCAAGAAAAAGGAGAAGATCGTCGTCACCAGCGAGAATATTTCGGATTATCTCGGCGTGCCGAAATTCCGTTACGGCGAGGCCGAACTCGAGGATCAGGTCGGCGTCGTGACGGGACTTGCCTGGACTGAGGTCGGCGGCGAACTGCTGACGATCGAAGGCGTCATGATGCCCGGCAAGGGCAAGATGACGGTTACGGGCAATCTGCGCGACGTGATGAAAGAGTCGATCTCCGCCGCGGCGTCCTATGTCCGCTCGCGCGCGGTCGACTTTGGCGTCGAACCGCCGGTCTTCGATCGCCGGGACTTCCATGTGCACGTGCCGGAAGGCGCAACGCCCAAGGATGGGCCGTCGGCGGGCGTGGCGATGGCGACCGCCATCGTCTCGATCATCACCGGCATTCCCGTGAAGCGCGACATCGCCATGACCGGCGAGATCACGCTGCGCGGCCGCGTGCTGCCGATCGGCGGCTTGAAGGAAAAGCTACTGGCGGCCTTGCGCGGCGGCTTGAAGAAGGTGCTGATCCCGGAGGAGAACGCCAAAGATCTGGCGGAAATCCCCGACGCGGTGAAGAACGGCCTTGAGATTGTCCCCGTGGCGCGCATGGACGAAGTGCTGCGGCACGCGCTCGTCTCGCAGCCGACGCCGATCGAATGGCGGGAAGACGCCACCGCCATCGCTCAGCGCGGCGCCGCCATCAGCGACGATGACGGCTCGGGCGTGCGGGCGCATTGATCGCCGTTCGTCCGGCGCATTCGCTTGAGAGCCCCGCCTTCCGGCGGGGCTCTTTTACTTTCTACCCAGCTATTGGGCGCCGCAGCGCCCGGAACGCATGATTATTTTGCGTCGTAGCGGTCATTTCCCCCGGAAATCCAGCGATTCTGCGCCTTTGGCGGCCGGCATCCCTTGCATTTCCTGCGATTCGCGACCAACACTCGCCATCGCTGCGCAACGCCGATTCGAGGTCGCGCATTCTACGCCGGGCGGCTCGCAGTGAAGGAGAAGGAAAAAGCCATGAACAAACTGGAACTCGTCGAGCACGTCGCGAGCGAGACGGACACCTCGAAAGCTGCGGCGGCGGCCGCCATCGACGCCGTTATCGACGGCATCACCAAGGCGCTCAAGAAGGGCGACGAAGTCCGTCTTGTCGGCTTCGGCACTTTTTCGGTCAAGAAGCGTGCGGCCGGCAAGGGCCGCAATCCGGCGACCGGCGAAGAGATCAAGATTCCCGCATCGAAGAGCGCCCGCTTCAAGCCCGGCGCGACCCTGAAGACCGCGCTCAACAAAGCCAAGTAGCTCCGGCGCCGGGAGGCGCTGGCGTCGCAGGCGTTCCAGAACTTTGCACGATGGCCGCTGGCGTTCCGGCGGCCGTCGTTTTTGTCCGGCTTGCCTCGCGCCGAACCCGCCCTTAAAACCTCGCGGGCGCACGTCGCGCTGTTCGGGGCGGTTAGCTCAGTTGGTAGAGCATCTCGTTTACACCGAGAGGGTCGGCGGTTCGAGACCGTCACCGCCCACCAGCGTGGTCGGGCGGCGCCGTGCGGCGCGGGCGCGGGCATTGATGTTCCAAGACCTCGAAATCGCTTTACGTCGCTCGGACCAAAGAAGGCCGCCTGGATGAAATTGATTAAGACCGTCCTGCTCGCCCTGTGTGTCGCCGCCGCCTCATCCGCGCGCGCCGAGGAGATGAGCTTTCGCGTCGTCGATCTGAATTCCGGCTGCGGCGCGCAATGCCCTCAGGTGATCGCCGCGCAAGGCGAAATCGGCGAGGCAACGCCCGACGTTTTTCTCGCTTTCGTGCGCGAAAATGCGCGCGGCGGCAATTTGCATGGGATTGTGCTGCTCGACTCGCCCGGCGGCAAGGTCGTCGCCTCGATGGAACTCGGCCAAGCCTTCCGCAAGCTCGGCATGGCCGTGATCGTCGCGCGTCCCGCAGCCGATCGATCGCGCACGATGGCGCTCGTGTCTGGCCGCTGCTATTCGGCCTGCGTCTACGCGTTGATGGGCGGCAGAAAACGCGTCATCCCGGCGCAAAGCAGCGTCGGCGTACACCGCATGTTCAACTATTCAACGAATTTCGACATCGCCGAGGGCGGATTCGTTCGCGAGCGCAATTTGGACGATGGCGGCATGCTCCAAACGCTTTCGCGCTATGCGGCCTTGATGGGCATAAGCACCGACTTGGTGAAGCTCGCCGAGCGGACGTCACCCGACAGGCTTTACATGTTGACCAGCGCCGATATCGCGCGCTGGCGGCTTGGCTCGCGCAAGCTTTAGGCGCGCCCGACATCAGTCATCATCAGCAACAGGCCAGGACATGAAACACATTCTCGAGGGGCTCGAACAGCGGCGCGCGTCGGCGCGGCTAGGCGGCGGACATAAGCGCATCGAAGCGCAGCACGCTCGCGGCAAGCTCACTGCGCGCGAGAGAATCGATCTGCTGCTCGATCACCAGTCCTTCGAAGAGTTCGATATGTTCGTCGCCCATCGCTGCACCGATTTCGGTATGGATCAGGGCGAGAAAATCTCCGGCGACGGCGTCGTCACCGGCTGGGGAACCGTCAATGGCCGCGCCGTTTTCGTCTTCGCCAAGGACTTTACCGTCTTCGGCGGCTCTCTTTCGGAGACTCACGCGCAAAAGATCACCAAGCTGCAGGACATGGCGCTCAAGAATCGCGCCCCGATCATCGGCCTGTTCGACGCTGGCGGCGCGCGCATTCAGGAAGGCGTCGCGGCGCTCGGCGGCTATGGCGAAGTTTTCCAACGCAATGTGCTCGCCTCCGGCGTCATTCCGCAAATCTCGGTGATCATGGGCCCCTGCGCCGGCGGCGACGTTTACTCTCCGGCGATGACGGACTTCATTTTCATGGTGCGCGACACGAGCTACATGTTCGTCACCGGACCGGACGTGGTGAAGACCGTGACGAACGAGACCGTGACGGCGGAAGAACTCGGCGGCGCGTCGGTGCATACGACCAAGAGCGCGATCGCCGACCGCGCCTACGACAACGATGTCGAGGCGCTGCTGCAGATGCGGCGGCTGATCGATTTTCTGCCGTCGTCCAATCAAGAGGAGCCGCCGGAGTGGCCGGCTTTCGACGAGGTGGACCGCCTCGACGATTCGCTCGACACGATCATTCCGGACAATCCCAACAAGCCGTACGACATCAAGGAACTTATTCATAAGGTCGTCGACGAGGCCGATTTCTTCGAAATCCAGGAAGCGCATGCGCGCAACATCGTCATCGGCTTCGGCCGCATCGAAGGGCGCACGGTCGGCTTCGTCGCCAACCAACCGCTCGTGCTCGCCGGCGTGCTCGACATCGACGCCTCCAAAAAAGCTGCGCGCTTCGTGCGCTTTTGCGACTGCTTCAACATTCCGATCGTCACCTTCGTCGACGTACCGGGATTTCTACCCGGCACGGCGCAGGAGTATGGCGGTCTCATCAAACATGGCGCGAAGCTGCTTTTCGCTTACGCCGAAGCGACTGTGCCCAAGGTGACCCTCATCACGCGCAAGGCGTTCGGCGGCGCCTATGACGTTATGGCGTCGAAACATCTTCGCGGCGACGTCAACTACGCCTGGCCGTCGGCGCAGATCGCCGTCATGGGCGCGAAGGGCGCAGTCGAAATCATTTTCCGCGCCGACCTCGGCGATCCGGAGAAGATCGCTCAGCGCACCAAGGAATATGAAGATCGATTCCTGTCGCCGTTCGTCGCCGCTGAGCGCGGTTACATCGACGAAGTGATACTGCCCCATTCGACGCGCAAACGAATCGCGCGCGCGCTTGCGCTGCTTCGTCACAAGGAACTCGAGAACCCATGGAAGAAGCACGATAACATTCCGCTGTGACGAACCGCGGCCAACGCCGAGTCAGATCACTCACGTCGCGCCATTTCGCCGCAGAGCCTTTGCGCCTAAATCAGCGGCGCCCCATCACAAAATTCGCCAAAGTGCTTCATTTTTGAAGTGACAGGCCGAATCTTTTGTCATAGTGTGCGCTCGCCAGGTTGGTTGGGTAATAGCCTAAGCGTCGAATGCGTCGCGGGATTAAGGCCCAGCTACGGTCCAAGTCGGGGAGGACGCCGAACAGAACGCAGTTCGCCGAGGCTCGAAGTTTAGCCCGCGAACAGGCTATCGGAGCGACTTAAGACTTCGGAGCATGGCGTTTCAGTTCGGTTAAGGACGGGGTGCCAAAGAGCGGGGAGCGGCGGGACGCCATCCTCGCTCTTTGTGTTTTTTGACTTGCGAGTCAGGCGTTAAAGAAATTGCTACGCCGAAAAGCATATCGCTACTCGCCTGAACCTGAGCAGCTTGTCCGTCGCCTTGACGGGCGATGAGGCGCTTCCTACTTTCCGCGCACGTTTAGCGAAAAGCCCCGATGAAAGGCCGGCCATGTCAACTCAGAAAATCACCGACGCCACTTTCGAACAGGAAGTGCTCAATTCCGCCGAGCCGGTCGTTGTCGATTTTTGGGCGGAGTGGTGCGGTCCATGCCGCATGATCGCCCCTGCCCTCGAAGAGATCGCTTCGGAAATGAAGGGCAAGGTCAAAGTCGTTAAGCTTAATATCGACGAAAACCCCGCGGTGGCGAGCAAGCTCGGCATACGCTCGATTCCGACGCTCATTCTGTTCAAGGACGGCAAAGCCGCCGCGCAAAAGGTCGGCGCCGCCCCCAAGGGAGAATTGTCGCGGTGGATCACCGCGGCCGTGTGAGCGACTCCGACAAAACCTGACAACCACAGCGCAACGAGAGCGCCGGCAATTGCGAGACTCGAAGCGGCGGCGAGTCGGCATCCCATCCCAACGCCGCCGATCGCCGACCCCATTACGACCTTTGAGACCGTGTTCGACAGCATCGCTAGCAGGACCGCCCCCGCTGCCGCCGTTACGCCGATTTCGGTCGCGCCGAGCCGCGCCATGGTGAGCGCAATCGCGTCGACGTCGACAATGCCGGAAAGGATTGCGAGCGCATAAGCTCCGAGGGTTCCGGCGAAATGAGTGGCGAGTCGCGACAGTACCATCACCGTCGCGAGCAGCGCGCCGAATTTCAGCACCGCTGTTAGATCGAGCGGATTGCCGACGGATAGGCCGCTCGTTTGCTCGGGGCGCTCGCCACCGCCTCGTCTCAGCAAAAAAGCGCCCGCGAGGGCAAAAAGAACGCCGGCGGCGACGAGCGGCGGCGCCAGGCGCCACGCAAGCGTCGGATTGACGACGGCGACAACGGCAAGAACGCGCGGCGCCATGATCGCATTCGCGAAGATCGCGCCCGCCGCCGAAGCGCCAATCTGCGATGGATGTTCCCGCGCCAGCCGCGACATCGCCGCCGTAGCGGCGGTCGATGAGGCCAGTCCTCCCGCCATGCCGGCGATGGCGACGCCGCGGCGGTAGCCGATAGCTTTAACGGCGACATAGCCGGCGAAGGAAATCGCGCCGATCAGAACGGTCATCAGCCACAATTCGAAAGGATTCACCGCGTCCCACGGGTCGATCGCGCGATTGGGCAGAACCGGCAGCAAGACGAAGCTCATGACGAGCAGCGCCAATCCTGAGCGCAGCTCGTCCCAGGTGATGCGCTCGATAAGGCCGTGCAAGAACGCCTTGAGCGCCAAGATCGCCGTCGTCCCCACCGCCGCCGCGACGGCCGCCTGAATGTCGCCGATGACCGCAAAGGCCCCGAGCGAGAAGGCGAGCAAGGCCGCGATGGCGGTCGTCGCGCCAAAGGTTTTGTCACGCACGTTTTCGCGGTAACGATAAGCGCCGATCAATGCGCCAACGAAAACGAAGGCGATCGACAAGGCAATGACGCCGGACGCGCCGTAGGGCTGAACGATTGCGCCCCATACGCCGCCAAGCAGAGCCGCGAGACCATGGGTGCGAAGTCCCGCAGCGCGCTCGCCCTCGCCTTCGTCGCGCGACGTCCAACCGCGTTCCAGGCCAATGAGCAGGCCGATCGCCAGCGCGATCGACAGTCTCTGGATCAGTTCGACCGCTGTTAATTCGTTCATGTCTTCTTTGGCCGCTTCTTTTGCTTCGTGGCGCTCCGCCAAGCCCCTTCAAGCGCAAGGCGCAGTTCGCCGACGTCAATCGCTTCAAGCAGGATCGTCGTCCATCCCTGCCGCCCCCAGGCGTTGGGAACGGGCGCAAACGCCTGCGGCGCCATCATGGATTTGAACGCCTGCTCTTCGGGTAGGAGCTTTACATTCGCCGTTCGCCCGTCGGCGGCGAGAGTCGCGTAGATCCGGGCGGTCTTGAAGGCGGTTTTGTCGAAATGCGGCGCTTCGCTCGTTCCTTCGAACGACAGTGCGATTCTCCGGAAATCACGGCTGGTGGCCACGACCGCTCCATGAAACACGCGGCGCGATTTGCGCCGTCAAGATAATATGGCGCGCCGCGGGAATGCGTGCGCCTGATCAAGATTGGCAATAAAACCACCGTATGAAGCCCCTGTCTCCGTCCCATCGCTCCGCCATTGCGCCCTTTATGGCGATGGATGTGCTGCGCGACGCCAAGGCGCTGGAGCGCGCCGGCCGCAGCATCATCCATTTGGAGCTGGGCGAACCGGGCGTCGCCGCCCCCCGCCGCGTGCGCGACGCCGCCGCGGAGTCGCTGCGCCACGGCGTGATCGGCTATGGCGAGGCGCTCGGCGACGCCAAGCTTCGCGCCCGCATCGCGCGTCACTATGGCGAGCGCTATGGCGTCGACGCGCCTCCTGATCGGGTCATCGTCACGACGGGCTCGTCCGGCGGCTTTCTGCTCGCCTTTCTCGCCGCATTCGATTCTGGCGCGCGCATCGCCGTCGCCGCCCCCGGCTATCCGGCTTATGCGAATATTCTTTCAGCGCTCGGCCTGGAGCCGGTCCTGCTCGACGTCGGCGAGGAGACCCGCTTTGCGCCCACTGCGGCGATTCTCGAAGCCGCCCATCGCGACAAAAAGCTTCACGGCGCGCTCTTCATGAGTCCGGCCAATCCGACCGGCGCGATGATAGCGCGCGATGAATTGGCGCGGATCTGCGCCTTCTGCGAGGAAGCCGGAATTATCTTCGTCTCTGATGAAATCTATCACGGGCTCGAATATGAAATGCGCGCGGAGACCGCTCTGCGCTTTTCGCATCGCTCGCTCGTCATCAATTCCTTCTCGAAATATTACGCGATGACCGGCTGGCGGCTTGGCTGGCTCGTGGCGCCGTCGGAGCTGATGCGGCCGCTCGAGCGCTTGCAGCAGTCGCTCGCGATCTGCGCGCCGACCTTGTCGCAGCGAGCGGCGCTCGCCGCTTTCGACGCGAGCGGCGAATTGGAGGCGAACCGCGCCGCCTATGAGCGAAACCGGGCGTTCCTGCTGGATAGCCTTCCCCGATTGGGGCTGGATAAATACGCGCCGCCCGACGGCGCCTTTTACATCTATGCGGACGTGTCGCGATTCACCGACGACTCAATCGCATTCTGTCGGAGAATGCTGCATGAGGCCGGCGTCGCGACGACGCCGGGCCTCGATTTCGATCCGCGCCGCGGCGCGAAGACGCTGCGGATTTCTTACGCCGGGCCGGAGGCGGAAGTCCGAGAGGGCGTCGCCCGGCTGGAAGCCTGGCTCAAAGTCTAGCGCGCTTTCCGATCAGACGGAATCGTCTGATCGATAAGAAATCGCGCCAAATTAACAGGCTGGAGCAAGTTCTAATCGAAAAAGTCGGTCAACTTTTTCGGAACTTGCTCTAGCCGCCAAACGGCGTGCGCACCCGCTGCCACCAGCCGCCTTTCTTCGGGCGATTGGGGTCGGCCTGGGTAATGACCACCTCCGTCGCCTCGCGCTGGACGAACGGCTGCGGCGCCGGCTCAGGCGTCAGCGGCTCGCGCGGAACGATCTCCGTCGAAGTCTCGAATGCGCGTTCTGCCGCTGGCGGCGCAATCTCGGTCCCGTTCACCGCGGCCGCGGGAGCAAACTCCGGCGCGGGCGCTTCCGACGTCGTCCGCGGAGCTTCTCCACCCGTCTCGTCGAGCGGAAAGACCGCGGAAGGATCCTTGAATTCCTCCGGCAAGGGCGCGGACCGCCGCCAACGGCCGGGACCACGATCCGGACTGCGGTTGGCGCCGCGTCTGCCGCCACGGCGATCAGGCCGCTCTTCAGCAGGCGCCGGGGCGCCTTCGATCGACGCCATGAACGCGAGGCCTTCATCGGACGGCTGGTCTGCGCCGGGACCCATATGTTCGCCGACTTGCGCGCCGCCGCGGCCACGCCGACGGCGACGACGCCGACCGCGGGACGCGCCTTCATCCTCCGCCGCAAAACGGGACCGGCCGCCGTTCTCGTGGCGGCGCTGTTCGCCGCCCGGCTCGGCGCCCTCCTCCTCCAACTCGGACATTTCGCCGACTGCGGCTTCTTCGACCGCCTCTTCTTCCAAAGGTTCGGCGCGAATTGAGTCGACGCGCAGCGGCGCATCACGCTGCGCGACGCGCGGTCCGGTCGCGAGTTCTCCGCGCTCGAGCGCGTGATATGTCGCGCCGGTCAGCGTGTCGTCGGCGGCCACCGTGATGTGGACGCCGAACCGGCCTTCCAGCTCCTGAAGATGGGCGCGCTTCTGGTTGAGGATATAGAGCGCCACGACGGCGCGGGTGCGAAGCGTCACGTCATGCGCCGCGCTCTTGACAAGCGCCTCTTCCAGCACGCGCAGCACGTGCAGCGCGATGGAGGCGGTGGAGCGGACATGGCCGGCGCCGGCGCAATGCGGACAGGGCACCGTCGAGCCTTCGACGACGCCGGCGCGGATGCGCTGACGCGACATTTCGAGCAGGCCGAAATGCGAAATGCGTCCGACCTGAATGCGGGCGCGGTCGCTCTTGAGGGCGTCCTTGAGGCGCCGCTCCACGGAGCGATTGTTGCGGCTCTCTTCCATGTCGATGAAATCGACGACAATCAGACCGGCGAGATCGCGCAGTCGCAATTGCCGCGCGACTTCGTCGGCGGCCTCGAGATTGGTGCGCAGCGCCGTGTCTTCGATGTTATGCTCGCGCGTCGAGCGCCCCGAGTTCACGTCGATCGCGACAAGCGCCTCGGTCTGGTTGATGACCAGATAGCCGCCCGATTTCAGCGTGACGTGATTGGAGAACATCGCGTCGAGTTGCGCCTCGACGCCAGCCTCGGCGAAAATCGGATAGGGCTCGCGGTGCTGACGGACATTCTTCGCATGGCTCGGCATCAGCATGCGCATGAAGTCCTTCGCCTCGCGATAGGCGTCTTCGCCCGAGACGGTCACTTCCTCGACGTCGCGCCCATAGAGGTCGCGAATGGCGCGCTTGATCAGCGAGCCTTCCTCATAAACGAGCGTCGGCGCCGAGGAGCGCAGCGTCAGTTCGCGCACGCTCTCCCAAAGACGCAGCAGATATTCGAAGTCGCGCTTGACCTCCTGCTTGGTGCGGGTCGCCCCCGCCGTGCGCAGAATGACGCCCATGCCTTCCGGCACTTCGAGATCATGGACGATCTCCTTGAGACGCTTGCGGTCGGCGCCGTCGGTGATCTTGCGCGAAATGCCGCCGCCCCGCGCGGTATTGGGCATGAGCACCGAATAGCGGCCGGCGAGCGAAAGATAGGTGGTAAGCGCAGCGCCCTTGTTGCCGCGCTCTTCCTTGACGACCTGAACGAGCAGCACCTGACGCCGTTTGATGACCTCTTGAATCTTGTATTGGCGGCGCGGACGGGGCGCGCGGTACGGCGCCTCATCCATTGCGTCGCCGCCGATATGTTCGACGTGATCCTCCTCGTCGTCGTGCTCTTCCTCGTCGTGCTCCTCAAGCGGAGCTTTGGCGCGGGCGCCGACGTCCGCCGTCTCGTCTTCCGCCTCTTCGCGGGCGCGTTCTCGCTCCGCGTCGCGCTCGTCCTGCCGGCGCGCCTTCAACTCATGGTCAGGTTCCGGCGTCTGTAGAGCGAATTCCTCGGCTTCCCCGGTCTCGACCGAGCCAAAGCCGGCGGGATCGACAGAAATCCGCTCATGTGGCGCCGAAAGCATCGGCTGTTCGGCCGCCTCGCCCTCCGCAACCTCGGTCGCGCTGGCGCGGCGCTCGGCCTGACCCTCCGCGATCTCCTCGACGGCGCCCGAAGTCTCGGCGGCTTCTGCTTCCTCAGCCGGCGCTTCGGTTCCGATCAACGCAGGCGGAGCTGCGGAAGCCGCCACCCCGGCTTCGGCGTCCGGCGCGTCGGCGAAGGCGGTTTCGGCCTGATCCTCGACGACGATCGAGGTCTCTGACGTGTCGTCGATGGGCTCGCTCGCTACCGCCTCGTCAACGGCGGCGCGCTTTTCGGCGCCCTCATACTGTCGCCGGCGCGAACGACGCCCCCGGCCATCGCGGACATGCGGCGCGCGCTCTTCCTCTTCGGCCTGCTGGTGGGCGCGGCTCTCTTCCTCAAGCAGCGCCTGCCGGTCGGCGACCGGGATTTGGTAATAGTCGGGGTGGATCTCGGCAAAGGCCAGAAAGCCGTGACGGTTTCCGCCGTAGTCGACGAAGGCCGCCTGGAGGGACGGCTCGACTCGCGTGACCTTCGCGAGATAAATATTGCCGCGCAGCGGTTTTTTGTCAGCGGCCTCGAAATCGAATTCCTGAACGCGGTTTCCGCGTAGAACGACTACGCGGGTCTCCTCCGGGTGGGAGGCGTCGATGAGCATCTTGTTAGCCATGGGGGACTCTTCTGCGGCGCCGCGCGCGACGACGCCGACGGGGCAAGCCTGAATCCAAGGGACTCGGCGACCGCTCTTTGGCGCAGCCTCAAGGCGCGAACGCTTGTTGTGAGGATGGGGGAGACAGACGCGAGGCCTGCGATACGCTGGCCGGCTTCAACGCCGGCGGGGCGACGTAGCGCGTCACGCCACGTGCCCGAGCGACGCCCCACGAGCCGAGAGTCCGTGTTTTTGGCGAAGCCGCGCCCCGCCGCGCGGACGAGCCACACGGAGAAAACGCCTACTCTCGCGCCTATCACGGTCCTGGCCATGAGATCGTCAAAAAACCCTTCGCGACGCCTTGAGGCGCCGACCGAACGTCACGAGGCTGCGCAGGGCGGCGCAACGGAAAGAAGTCTACTGTCCCGAAATTCCGCAGGCTCGATTTCACAGCCGCGCTGAACGGCAAATATCGCGCCGCAGAACTCCGCAGCCTTCCTTACATATCGATCGCACCCTGCCGGCGCAAGCGCCGGCTCGGCTATTCACCAAAAAATTCGAGGAGAAAGGTCGCTGAGGCGGCGGCTTTCAGATAGGCTAACGATCCGTTAACGGCGCTCTTTCAATATCTGCGATCGCCGGACCGTGTTAAGGACTAACGTGAGCAGGATCGTTTTGTGCGCTGCGGCGTCCCGATTGTTGATTTTGGCGGCGCTCGCCATCGCGAGCGCGCTCGCCCGGTCGGCCATCGCCGAAGAAAAGGGGGCGGAAATCTCCGCCCTGGCCGCTCGAATTGAGGCGCTCCCGGATCGCTCCCGGCTGCTGTTCGATCTCACGGGCCTGCCGCCGGTGACGGCCTATCCGGTGGCGAACCCGCCGCGCATCATCGTCGACCTGCCCCAGGTGCTCTTCCGCATGGAGGCGAACGCCGGCCTGTCGCCAGGCGACAAGCTCATAAAATCATATCGATATGGCATATTCGCGCCGCGACGGTCGCGAGTCGTGATCGATCTCACGGGTCCGGCCAAAATTCTCAGGGCGGACAGCGAGGTGGCGACGGGAGGGCCGCGGCTCGTCATCGAACTCGCGCCGACCAGCGCCGCTTATTTCGCTGTTCTCGCCGCCGAACAGGCCCGGAATCAGCCCGCCGCCCCGCCGCCGATAATCCCGCTGCAAACGGCCAAGCCGACCACGGACAAGCCCACGGTCGTGATCGATCCCGGCCACGGCGGGCTCGACATGGGCGCGACCAGCAAGAATGGCGAACTCGAAAAGGAAGTCGTGCTCGAGTTTGCCCGCGCGCTGCGGCAAAAGATCGAAGAGGGCGGACGAGCGCGCGTCCTTTTGACCAGGGATCACGACATGTTTGTGCCGCTCGCCGAGCGCGTGCGAATCGCGCGAGAAAACAACGCGGCGTTGTTTGTCTCAATTCATGCGGACACGCTCTCCGCCTCTCGCGTCGAAGGCGCGACCGTGTATACGGTCTCGGAGCGCGCGTCCGACGCTGAAGCGGCCCGCATGGCGGAAAAGGAGAATCTCGCGGACCAGGCCGCCGGACTCGAGAGCAAGGCGGACGCCGAGCAGGTTGGAGACATATTGTTCGAGCTGACGCGCCGAGAGACCCGCTCTTACAGCCGCCAGTTTTCGCATTCGCTGATCTCCTTTTGGAGGGAGGTCGGCGCGCTCAATAAAAATCCCAGCCGTTCCGCGGGCTTCGTCGTTCTCAAGGCCTTCGACGTTCCTTCGGTCCTGCTCGAACTCGGGTATCTCTCAAGCGACAAGGACCTCGCCCACCTGACCTCCCAGGACTGGCGCGAGCGCGCGGCGCAGAAAACCGCCGAAGCCGTAGACGCCTTTATCAGCGCGCGCGGCCGGGAGGCGCGAGCGCCCGGGGATCAGCCTTCAGACGCCGCGCGCCCACAATAAAACACAAAATCGGGGCAAATGGAGAGCGCTGCGACGCACGATCGCCCGGGCGTTGCAGGCGCTGAACAACGAGAAACACAGACGCGGCGTCGCATGTAGCGGATCAAGCGCTTCCGGCGTTGCGGCAATTTCGCGACCGGCGGCGTCCGCTGACAAATGGGCGGGGAACCGAAGCCGGACCTCCCCGAATGGCGGAACGATCCAAAGGGGCAATGTTGAGGCAGGCGACGCAAAAGGCGCGATCGCTCACTATATCTGAGCCGGACGAGCCAGCGGCGCGCCGGCGGGCCCCTTCCCCGGCGTCGCGAAGCGGAATTCGACATTGGAAACACGAGCCGACGCGCGGCGCGCCGGCAGCTCTAAGGGTGATATTTCATGCGAATGCTCGCAAGGTTTTTGGGCTTCGTCTTCGCGACCGCGACGATCGTCTTCCTCATCGGATCGGTCGCCGCAGCCGGGTTGATCTACTATTTCTCCAAGGACCTGCCTGACACCGAGCAGTTGCGCAATTACGAGCCGCCGGTGACGACAAGGCTCCACGCCGGCGACGGCTCGATCCTTGCGGAATATTCCCATGAACGCCGGCTGTTCCTGCCGAGCTCCGCCATTCCGCAAATGGTGAAACAGGCGTTCATTTCCGCCGAAGACAAGAATTTCTACAACCACCTCGGCGTCGACCCGGAAGGCGTGATGCGCGCCGTGACCGTGCTCGCCCAGGGCGGCCGTCATGTGCAGGGCGCGTCGACCATTACGCAGCAGGTCGCCAAGAACTTTCTGGTCGGCAACGAACGTTCGATCGATCGCAAGATTCGCGAGGCGCTTGTCGCCTTCCGCATCGAAGCAGCCTATCCCAAGGACAAGATTCTCGAACTTTATCTGAACGAGATCTATCTCGGCCTTGGAAACTACGGCGTCGGCGCCGCAGCGCTCAACTATTTCAACAAATCGGTTAATGAGCTGACGCTCGCCGAGGCGGCCTATCTCGCGGCGTTGCCCAAAGCGCCGAGCAATTATCATCCCTTTCAAAATCGCGAGCGCGCCATCGAGCGCCGAAATTACGTCATCGATCGCCTGATCGCCGACAACTATGTGACGGCCGAAGAAGGCGCCAAGGCGAAGGCCGAGCCGCTCGGCGTCAATCCGCGCGTTCTCTCGCCCAACACTTATGTCGCCGGCTATTTCGCTGAAGAGGTGCGACGTCAGCTGTTGGAGCAGTATAGCGAGAAGAAGCTCTACGAGGGCGGCCTTTCGGTTCGCACCACGCTCGACCCGAAGATGCAGGCCTTGACCCGAAAGGCCCTCGCCGACGGCCTCGTGCGCTTTGACGAAGCGCATGGCTTCCGCGGCGCAATGAACCATATCGATATTTCTTCCGACTGGGGCGCGACGCTCGCCGCCATCCCGGCCCTTGGCGACGTCAAGCCGTGGCGACTCGCGGTCGTTCTCGACGTGACGGGCGACGCGGCGCGCATCGGCCTTCAGCCGGCGCGTGAAAAATCCGGCGAAGTGGCGCGCGAGCGCGAGACCGGCGTTCTAACCGCCGAAGGCATGCGCTGGACCGGACGCAGCCCGCGCTCGGCCTTAAGCGCCGGCGACGTGGTTTATGTCGAGCCCTTCGTCGGTCACGCCCCGGGCCAATATCGGCTGCGGCAGATTCCCGACATTTCCGGCGCGATGGTGGCGATGGACCCGCATACGGGGCGCGTCTTCTCGATGGTCGGCGGCTTCTCCTTCGACCAGTCCGAGTTCAACCGCGCCACCCAGGCGCTGCGCCAGCCCGGCTCCTCGTTCAAGCCGTTCGTCTATGCGACGGCGCTCGACAATGGCTACACCCCGTCTTCGTCGATCCTCGACGAGCCGATTTCGATTCAGCAGGCGGACGGCACTTATTGGACGCCGGAGAATTTCGAAGGCGGCCACGGCACCGGCGCGCATCCGCTGCGCTACGGAATCGAGCATTCGAAGAACATGATGACCGTGCGCCTGGCGAAGGACGTCGGCATGCCGCTCATCGCCGAATACGCCAAGCGCTTCGGCGTCTATGACGAGATGACGCCCTATCTGTCGATGGCGCTCGGGGCCGGCGAAACCACGCTGCTGCGCATGGTCACCGGCTATTCGATGCTGGCGAACGGCGGCAAGCGCATCAAGCCGACGCTGATCGACCGCATTCAGGATCGCTGGGGCAAGACGCTCTACCGCCACGACGAGCGCCAATGCATCGGCTGCGACGCGGCGCAATGGGAAAACCAGCTCGAACCGAAGCTCATCGACAAGCGCGAACAGGTGCTCGATCCGCTGACCGCCTATCAGATCACGTCGATCATGGAAGGCGTGATCCAGCGCGGCACCGGCGTGTCGATCAAGGCGGTCGGCAAGCATCTCGCCGGCAAGACCGGCACGACCAACGAAGCCAAGGATCTCTGGTTCGTCGGCTTCTCGCCTGACCTCGCGGTCGGCGTCTTCATCGGCTACGACCGGCCGCGTTCGCTCGGCAGCCACGCCCAGGCGGCGCAATTCGCCGCGCCGATCTTCCGTGACTTCATGACGGTGGCTTTGAAAGACAAGCCGGATACGCCGTTCCGCGTGCCGCCGGGGATCAAGCTCATTTCGATCGACGTGCATTCGGGCCTGCGGTCGTCGGGAGCCGGAACCATCCTCGAAGCGTTCAAGCCCGGCACGGCGCCGCCCGACGCCTATTCCGGCGGCGGCGGCCCACGCCAGCTCGATACGCCGCACGATGTGGACCAGCAGGTCGGCAGCGGGACCGGCGGCCTTTATTAGATCGAGCTGATGAGATCGAGCGCGGCGGCCGGCGACCTTTGGTTTCCGGCCGCCGGC
Source organism: Alphaproteobacteria bacterium (assembly GCA_016869435.1). Classification (GTDB taxonomy): domain Bacteria; phylum Pseudomonadota; class Alphaproteobacteria; order Rhizobiales; family Beijerinckiaceae; genus Methylocystis. The sequence goes on from VGEB01000001.1 coordinate 87,153, forward strand.
TTATATGCTCGAAGCGATGACCTTCGACGCCGACATAAATGCGCGGGCGACGCTGGAGACTGCAGCCGGCGTCGCGGCTCTCACGCTGAACAGTCCAGCTTCCCGCAACGCTCTGTCGCTCGGGATGATCGATGCGCTCTCCGGCAGGCTCGACGCGATCGCCGGTCGGAACGACATTCGCGTCGTCGTGCTGCAGGCGGAAGGGCCGGCCTTTTGCGCCGGCCATGATCTCAAGGAGCTGACCGCCCATCGCAATGATCTCGACCGCGGCTGCGCCTTTTTCGACGAGGCGATGCGCGCCTGTTCGGCGTTGATGCAGAAAATCGTTGAGCTGCCTCAGCCGGTGATTGCCGCTGTCGACGAGATGGCGACGGCCGCCGGCTGCCAGCTCGTCGCCAGCTGCGATCTCGCCGTCGCCGGGCCGCGGGCGCGCTTCTGCACGCCGGGCGTCGATATCGGCCTGTTCTGCTCGACGCCGGCCGTCGCCGTGTCACGGAGCGTCGCGCCGAAACATGCGATGGAAATGCTGCTGACGGGCGTTCCGATCGGCGCCGAGGAGGCGCTGCGCATCGGCCTCGTAAACCGTATTTCCGCCGACGGCGCGCGGACGGGGGCGCTCGCGCTGGCGGCATTGATCGCCGGGAAATCGCCGCAGGCGATCCGCATTGGCAAGAAGGCGTTCTACGAGCAGCGAGAAAAGCCGCTTGCCGAAGCCTATGCTCTGGCGAGCGCCGCAATGGTCGAGAACATGCTGGCGGAAGACGCCAAGGAAGGGATCGCCGCCTTTCTTGAAAAGCGCGTGCCGGCATGGGCGGAAAAGTGAAGGACATCCGCCGAGACCGCTTGCGGCTTCTCTCACCTAACCGGACGAGGCGACGAACGCTATTTCATTCATAATGATGTTACCGCGCATGAGCTTGAGCGTGCGCGTTTTTTGAAGGAATTGAAAAATGTCCAGGTTGCGCAATCGCGCCCTGCATCTGACGCTGCTCCTGGCGCTCGCGATCGCCTTCACGCTCGCCGCTTATCCCTCGCGCGCAAGCTGACAGGCAGATCTGGCTGTGCATCGATTGAGCGCTTCTATTCGCCGAGATAGCGCAACGCCGCAGCGGCGGCGAAGGGGCAGAGCGCGAGAGCGGCGAGCGTGATCGCGCAGAGAATCGCAAAGGGCGCGTAAAAGGGCACGGTTCCGCCGCTCGCCGCCTGAGCGGCTGAAACGCCGAAGATCAGCACCGGAATGGTCAGCGGCAGCACGAGCAGCGCCATCAGCAGACCGCCGCGCCGCACGGTGACGGTCGCCGCCGCGCCGATCGCGCCGATCAGCGTCAGCGCCGGCGTTCCGACAAGAAGCGTCGCGACGACGCCCAGAAGCGCCATCGTCTCCTGTTGAAGCATCAGGCCCAGAAACGGCGCGGCGAGAATGAGCGGCAGGCCGGTCGCCGCCCAATGCGCGGCGCATTTTACCAGCACCGCCAATTCCAGCGGCGTCTCGGCGAGATGAAAAAGATCCAGAGAACCGTCTTCGGCGTCGGCCTGAAACAAGCGGTCGAGACAGAGCAGCGTCGCCAGCAGCGCCGCGATCCACAGGATCGCCGGTCCGATGCGGGCGAGAAGATTGGGGTCCGGCCCGAGCGCGAAGGGAACGATCGCGACGAGCGTCAGGAAGAAGACGACGCCCATCGCGCCTGAGCCGCCGATGCGGCGCGCGACGCGCCATTCGCGTAAGAAGAGGGCCGCGAGCGGCGCGCTCACGAGGCGCCCAGAGTGAGCGTGGACGCTTCGTCGAGCCCGAGCGGCTCATGCGTCGCGGCGACGATCAGGCCGCCATTCGCGCAATGGTCGCGCATGGCGGCGGCGAATTTTTCGCGCGAGGCCCGATCGAGCGCCGTCAGCGGCTCGTCGAGCAGCCACAGCGGCCGAAAGGCGACGAGGAGGCGCGCCAGCGCCGCGCGCCGTTTCTGCCCCGCTGAGAGCGCGCCAAACGGCGCGCCAGCGATATGGCCGAGGCCGACGACGCCGAGCGCGGCGTCGACCGTCCGGCTGCGCCGGTCGGGCGCTCGAGCGAGATAGCGCGACCAGAAGCCGAGGTTTTCTTCGACGGTCAGCGCCGATTTAAGTCCGTCGCTATGCGCGAGATAATGCGCCTGCTGGGGCAGCTCGACGTCGGGCGGCCCGCCGGCGAGCGCAACAGCGCCTCCAGCGCGCGGCAAGAGTCCCGCTATGGCGCGCAGAAGCGTCGATTTGCCGGCGCCGTTCGGCCCCGTCACCACCAGCGCCTGACCGGCGGAGAGCGAAAAGCTCAGGCGATCGAGAACAAGGCGTCCCCCGCGCGATACGCTGAGATTCTCGACGCAAAGACGCATTGCGCCGTCCACGGGCGGCTGAGCGGGTTGAGCGACATCGCGCGACATGAGCTTGGGGCATAGAGCTTTGCGATCGAATGCGCCAGCCTCAGCCGGGCGCCCGCCGGCCAGCGCAGGGCTTCGAACTCGGGCTAATTTCAGCTTAGTTTCAGTCGTCATGCCCGCGCTTGTCGCGGCCATCCATGCCCGTCAACGGCGAAACGCAGCGCGCGGAGACCCTACGTTCGGCCCATGTTCTCACATTTGCCTCGCGTCGTCGCGTGGATGGCCGCGACAAGCGCGGCCATGACGCGGTCAGATGACCCTCGTTAACCTGGATTCGGAGCCCTGCCCGCTAGCGGCGGCCGCTGGCGCAGACGGGGCGGGAATGATAAGCAGCCGGATCATTCCTTGGGCGCTTGGGGCCCCAAGTTATAGGCTAATCGCGCGCGGCGCGCCCGTGATCAGGGACGGCGGAATAAGTGACGAAGCATAAGAGCCTAGAGGATTATGCGGCAAGGCGGTTCCGTTTCGCCGGCAACGCCTTGCTGGAGTTCAGCGATCCGTTTTTCGCGCAGATCGACCGGCTGCGGGCCGAGTTCGAGGCGCAGGGCAAGCACTTCGTCAGCTTCGCCAATTACGACTATCTCGGCCTCGCGAATCATCCGCGGATTCGGGAAGAGGCGAAGCGCGAAATCGATGGGCTCGGCATCGGCGCGCTGGCCTCGCGGCTTGTCGGCGGCGAGCGGACGACGCACAAGCCCTTCGAGGCGGAGATCGCCGAATTCTTAGGGATGGAGAGCGCGCTGACGCTGGTCTCCGGCTATCTGTCCAATGTGACGACGATCGCCTGGCTGATGAGCGGCAAGCGCGACGCGATCTTCATCGACGAACTCGCCCATAACAGCATCGTCGCCGGCGCCGACGGCGCGCCGGCGCATGTCGTCAAGTTCCGCCACAATGACTTCGATCATCTCGATCACCTGCTGGCGCGTCATCGCGAGGAATATCGCAACGTCCTGGTCGTCGTGGAGGGCGTCTACAGCATGGACGGCGATACCGCCGACCTGCCGCGGCTCCTCGCGATCAAGGAGAAATACAAGGTCTGGCTGCTGGTCGACGAGGCGCATTCGCTCGGCGTGCTGGGCGAGACCGGCCGCGGCCTTCCCGAATATCAGGGCGTCGACCCCGCGCGCATCGACCTCATCGTCGGCACCATGTCGAAAACGCTCGCTTCCTGCGGCGGCTATGTCTGCGGAAAGAAGCAGGTCATCGACTGGTTTCGCTATACGCTGCCCGGCTTCGTCTACAGCGTCGGCCTGTCGCCGGTGATTCTCGCCGCCGCGCGCACCGCGCTGCGGCTGATGCAGGAAGAGACCTGGCGCATCGCCAAACTCGCGAGCAACGCCGAACTCTTCCGCACCGTCGCGCATGAGGCGGGCTTCTCCACGGGGCCGGCGATCGGGCGCGGCGTCGTGCCGATCCTGTTCTCGAGCGACGTCGAGACGATGTGGGCGTCTCAGCATTTGCTGGAGAACGGCTATTACGTGCCGCCGGTGGTGCGCATCGGCGTGCCGAAGGATGGGCCGAGGCTGCGCTTCTTCTTCTCCGCCAACCACAGCGAGGCGGAAATTCGCGGCGTCATCCAGACGCTGCGCGACATGCCGCCGGTGACCGAAGAGGCGCATCAGATCGTCGCTGCGGCGATGGCGGGCGGTTAGCGCGCTTTCCGATCAGACGGAATCGTCTGATCGAAAAGAATTCGCGCCAAGCTAATAAGCTGGAGCAAGTTCTAATCGAAAAAGTCGGTCAACTTTTTCGGAACTTGCTCTAGGCGCCCGCCACCCGCGTCACTTTGACGCTTTCGGTTAGGCCTTGCGGCCGCTAGGACTTGTCTTATGGCGCGGATCGAGATTCTTCCGGTTGACGGCCCATTGCGCTTTGCTGCTTTTTGCAAGCTGCCGCGGCTGCTCTATGCCGGCGCGCCGGGCTTTTCGCCGCCCCTCGACGTCGAACGCTGGAGCGTCTTCGCGCATAAGCTCAACCCGCATTACAAGCTTGTCGAGGAGCAGAAATTTCTCGCCCGCCGCGACGGCCAATGGGTCGGGCGGATCATGGCGCAGGTCTATAAGCCCGAGATCACGCCGGTCGGCGCCTCCAACGCGCAGTTCGGCGCGCTCGACGCGATCGACGATATCGAGGTCGTGCGCGCGCTGACGCAGGCCGCCGAGGACTGGCTGCGCGCCAAAGGCGCCGAGCGGATCAACGGACCCTTCTCGCCGACGATCAACAAGGAGTGCGGCCTGCTTGTCGACGGCTTCGACTCTCTGCCGATGTTTTTCATGCCTTGGCATCCGCCCTATCTCGCACGCCATATCGAGGCGCTGGGCTATGAGAAGGCGCAGGACCTCCTCTCCTATCGCTTCGAAATTTCAAGCGCGGACATCGACCAGCCGGCGCGCATTTCGACGCGTCGCGAATGGCGCAATCGCCTGAAGCTCAGGCCGCTCAACATAAAGGCGTTGAAGAAGGGCGAAACCGCCCTGATGGCGGAACTGTTCAACGACGGCTGGAGCGGCAATTGGGGCTTCGTGCCCTTCACCAAGGAAGAATTTGATTCCGACGCCGACGCGCTGCAATTTCTCGTGACCGAGGATTTCGGCATCGTCGTCGAGCTTGACGGCGTCCCGCAGTCCTTCGCCGTCGCGCTTCCCAATCTCAACGAGATTCTCGCTGACCTCGATGGCCGATTGTTCCCCTTCGGCTGGGCGCGCGCGCTGATGCGCTATCGCTCGCATCACTTCAAATCAGCGCGGCTGCTGTTGCTGGGGACGCGCAAGACGCTGCAGAAAAGCGCGACCGGCGGCGCGATCTTTCTCGCGCTGATCGAGGAGATGCGGCGGCGCTACGCCAAATTCGCCGTTCCGCATCTCGAAGCCGGCTGGGTGTTGGAAAGCAACGCCGACATGCGCCGGCCGATTGAAATGTTCGGCGGCAAGGTCGATAAGATTCATCGCATCTATGAAAAGCGCCTCACTGTCGGCGGCGACGGCGAGGCCATGCGTATGCGCGACGGCGTCAGGGCGACTCAGCTACAGGATGCAACGTCATGAACGGCATATCCGTCACCGCCAATGGCGCCGACCGAACGCATGTCGAGCGGCGCAAGATGATCCTTCAGAAATATCCGCAAGTGCGCGAGCTGTTCGGCAAGGACCTCTTAACCTTCAAGATCACGGCGGCGATTTTCGTCGGTCAGCTTGTCATCGCAGCGATTTTGGGTTGGCTCGGCCTCTCTTATTGGTGGCTGTCGCTGGTGATGGCGATCTGCGTCGGCGCCTTCGCCAATCACGCCAATTTCGTCATCATCCATGACGCGATCCACAATTGCGTCTTCGACAGCCCGCTCGCCAATAAGTGGACGGCGATCCTCGCTGATCTTCCCAACGCCTTTCCGACGGCGATGGGCTTTCGCTGCTATCACATCAAGCACCATTCGCATCTGTCGGCCTATGACTACGACGCCGACATCCCGAGCCGCTGGGAAGTCGAATGGGTCGGCAACAGCGCCTGGCGCAAGGCGGTGTGGATCTTCTTCTTTCCGGTCATTCAGCTCGCGCGCCTGTCGCGCCTGAAAGGCACGGTGCCGATCTGGGGAACCTGGACCTATATCAATATCGCGGTCATCGCCCTTTTCGATCTCTTCGTGCTGCTCGCGTTCGGGCCGAACGCCCTGCTCTATCTGTTCTTCTCCTTCTGGTTCTCGGTTGGCGGCCTGCATCCCTTAAGCGCGCGCTGGCTGCAGGAGCATTTCGCCTTCGGCCCGGACCAGGGAACGTTCGATTATTACGGTCCGCTGAACAAACTCGCGCTCAACATCGGCTATCACAACGAGCATCATGATTTTCACGAAATCCCGTGGAACCGCCTGCCGGAACTGAAGGCGATGGCGCCGGAGTTCTATGACGATCTGCGCTGCCATCGCTCCTGGACGGCGCTGCTCGTCACCTTCATCTTGGATCCGACCTATTCGCTCGGAACGCGATCGGAAAATGTGACGCAGGCCGCGCGCGACGCGCATGCCCTGTCGCCGGCGGAGTAGCCCATGTCGCAGGACGCAAGAACCGAAGCGCTCGACGCCTCGCCCCGCCTCTTTGAAAGCGATCTCCTCGACAAGCTTTCGCGCGTCCATCATCTGACGCCGGTGATCGTCTATTGCCCGATCATTCTCGGCCTCGTGATCTATTCGCTCGCGCTCAACGGTCTGGGGCTCGTTATTCTCGGCCTCGCCATTGGCTACATCGGCTGGACGCTCACCGAATATTTCGGCCACCGCTATCTCTTTCACACGGTGTTCGCGCTCCCCTTCGGATTGGGGCCGCGCTTTCAGTTCCTGATCCACGGCGTGCATCACATCTATCCGAACGATCCGCTGCGGCTGGTCATGCCGCCGCTGCTCTCGGGACCGATCATGCTGATCGCGCTCGTCTGCGCCCGGCTGATCTTCGGCGCGACCCTCGCCTGGCCGGTGCTGGCCGGCTTCATTAGCGGCTATGTGATCTATGATTGCGTGCATTACTGGACGCATCACGGCCAACCGAAAACGGACTTCGGCCGCATGGTGAAGCGGCTGCACATGCTGCATCATTTCCGCGACGCCGAAAAAGGCTTCGGCGTGCATGCGATCTGGTGGGACTATGTGTTCGGCACGGCCTATCAGAAGGGCGACACGCCGGGAACGCGGGCGGTGTGAGGGCGCGCCTTACCTCCCCCTTGCGGGGAGGTCGATCGCCGCAGGCGATCGGGTGGGGGTAATACAGGTCCACCCCACCCGGCTTGCTTCGCAAGCCACCCTCCCCGTCGAGGGGAGGGAAAACGCCCTTATCGGCGGCAATCGCGGCATTTCACCCCTGCCCCGTCCTTGCAAACCACTCGTCTTCCGAAATCACTTCGATCCCGAGTTCGGCGGCTTTCTTGAGCTTCGAGCCGGCGCCAGGCCCCGCCACCACGAGATCGGTCTTTTTCGACACCGATCCGGCGACATGCGCGCCGAAGCGTTCGGCCTGCGCCTTGGCTTCGTCGCGCGTGAGCCGTTCGAGCGCGCCGGTGAACACCACGGTCTTGCCGGCGACAGGCGAGGCCAACGCCACGGCCGGCATGGGCTCCAAGGTGATTTGCTTTAAGAGAGCATCGATTTCGCGTTCATTGTGCGGTTCAGCGAAAAAATCGTGCAGCGCCTCGGCTACCACCGGACCGACGCCGTCGATCGAATTGATGCGCTCACGGGCGTCGCTGCCCGGCGCCGCCGCGCTCGCCGTCTCACGCAGAGACTCGAAATCGCCGAAATGTCGCGCGAGGCGGCGCGCATTGGTCTCGCCGACATGCCGCACGCCGAGCGCATAGATGAAGCGATTGACCGGAATTTTTCTCCGCGCCTCGATCGCCGCAAAGAGATTGCGCACGGAAGTTTCGCCATAGCCCTCGCGTTCGGCGAGCCGCGGCGACATATGCGCTTCGCGCTTGGCCAGCGTGAAAATATCGGAAGCGGTCCTGATCATTCCTTCGTCGTAGAAAAATTCGATCTGCTTGTCGCCAAGGCCCTCGATGTCCATGGCGTTGCGCGAAGCAAAATGTTTCAGGCGCTCGATCGCCTGCGCCGGACAAACGAGCGAACCCGTGCAACGGCGCACGGCGTCGGTCTTGCCCGTCTTCTCGTCAATCTCGCGCAGGGCGGCAGAGCCGCAGCGCGGACAAATATGCGGAAACGCATAAGGCTTGGCGCCGTGCGGGCGCCTCTCCTTCATCACCTCGACGATCTGCGGAATGACGTCGCCCGCGCGCTGCACGACGACCGTATCGCCGATGCGGATGTCCTTGTCCTCGATATAGTCTTCATTGTGGAGCGTCGCATTCGACACGACGACGCCGCCGACGGTGACCGGCTCGAGCCGCGCGACCGGCGTCAGAGCGCCGGTGCGCCCGACCTGAATTTCAATGTCACTGAGAATTGTCGTCGCGCGCTCGGCCGGAAATTTATGCGCCACCGCCCAGCGCGGCGCGCGCGAAACGAAGCCGAGCCGCTCCTGCAACGCGATGTCATCGACCTTATAGACGACGCCGTCGATGTCATAGCCGAGCGTCGCGCGCTGCGTCTCGATCGCGCGATAATGCGCTAGCATCTCTTCCGCGCTGTCGCAGAGCGTCGTCAGCGGATTGACCGGCAGCCCGTAGCTGCGCAGCGCTTCGAGCACCCCCAGTTGCGTCTTCGCGGGCAGCGCGGAGGCTTCGCCCCAGCCATAGGCGAAGAAGTGCAACGGCCTCGACGCGGTGATCTTCGGGTCAAGCTGCCGCAGCGAGCCGGCGGCGGCGTTACGCGGATTGGCGAAAAGAGTCTTGCCGGCCTCCTTTTGTCGGGCGTTGAGCGCGGCAAAGTCCCTATGCGTCATATAGACTTCGCCCCGCACTTCGAGAACGTCGAGATTATCACCGCGCAGTCTCTGCGGGATTTCGTCGACGGTGCGGATATTGGCGGTGACGTCTTCGCCCTCATAGCCGTCGCCGCGCGTCGCCGCCTGCACGAGACGGCCCTTCTCATAGCGCAGCGAACAGGACAGTCCGTCGATCTTCGGCTCAAAGGTGAAGCGCAGCGCTCCGTCGCGCAGATTGAGAAACCGGCGCACGCGCGCAACAAAATCCTCGACTTCTTCATCAGAGAACACGTTGCCGAGCGACAGCATCGGCACGGTATGCTTCACCTTGGCGAATTTTTCGCTCGGGCGCGCGCCGACCGTCTTCGTCAGCGACTCCGCTGTCGCCAGTTCGGGGAAAGCTCTCTCCAACTCCTGGTAACGAAGACGCAGCGCGTCATAGTCGGCGTCGGAGATCGTCGGCGCGTCTTCCTGGTAATAGCGGCGGTCATGCGCCGCGATCTCTTCATGCAGCCGCGCATGTTCGGCGCGCGCTTCGAGCGGCGTCAATTGCTCGACGGGAGCAGGATGGGCGTGAGAAGGCTTTTTGGTCATGCGGCGAAACGGTTCGATGCGTCGTCAATTTCCGATCGAACCGCTCCAGCGTCATACCCGACGCGCGCTAAACGCTCGATCGGGAATCCAGAGCAAACCCAGCGTTCCTGGATCGGCTCTGGATTCCCGGTCAGGCCTTCGGCGTGCCGGGAATGACAAGCCCAGTGAACAGATCAACCGGATTTCATATCACTCGAAGGAAGGTTCCTGACTTTAGTCGCTTTGCCGCGCCGCGACTACGCCGCTTCCGGCGCCGCGCCGACGAGGCGGCGGGCGTCGCGGGCGCTGATCGGACGCCCGAAGGCATAGCCCTGCGCATAGCCGCAGCCCAGCTGATAGAGTTCGATCGCGTCCTGCTCGGTCTCCGCGCCTTCGGCGACGACGTCGAGGCCGAGGTCCTGCGCCAGCGCGATAATCGAGCGCAGAATGATCGGGCGCGCGCCTTTGCCGGAATGCTTGATAAAGGAACGGTCGATCTTGACCGTGTCGAAAGGCAGGCGCTGCAGATAGGCGAGCGACGAATAGCCGGCGCCGAAATCGTCGAGCGCAAGACCAGCGCCGAGCTCCTTGATGCGCGCCAGCATCTGCGCCGCATATTCAGGATTCTCCATCACCAGGCTCTCTGTCAGTTCGAGCTTGAGGCTGCCTTTGACGATATCGTTGCGCATCAACACGCTCTTTACGTCGCGCAGAAGGTCGTGCCGCAGCAGCTGGCGCGACGAAATATTGACGGACGCGAAGATCGGCGGATCGACGGCGAGCGCACGTTGCCACGCCGCGAGTTCGCGCGCCGTCCTCTCCAGCGCGAGAAGTCCGAGGTCGACGATGAGGCCTGTCTGCTCGGCGACGGGAATGAATTCGGAAGGCTCGAGCCGACCGAGGCGCAGATGATCCCACCGCAGCAGCGCCTCGAAACCGGCGATGGTGCGGTCTTCGAGCCGGACGATCGGCTGGAAGAAGACCTTGATCTCGCCGCGCTCCAGAGCCCGCCGCATATCGGCTTCGAGCGTCACGCGATCCGAGCGCTGCGCGCGCATGGCCGGGCGGAACACTTCGATGCGGTTGCCGCCCGAGCGCTTGGCGTGGCGCATCGCGATTTCAGCATCCTCCAGCATTTCAGCGGCGCCGGGATGGATCTGCTGGTCATGGAGCGCAATGCCGATCGAAGCGAACAGCGCGATCTCGCGATCGGTGAAGCGCACCGGGGTCGACAATGAGCGGCGCACCGAGTCGGCGATCGAGATGACATGGTCCACATGCGTCTCCGAGACCAGGATGATCGCGAAGGTGTCGCCGGACAGCCGCGCCAGCGTATCTTGAGGCTGCAGCAGCCTGGTGAGGCGATGGGCGACGGTCAGCAGAATGCTGTCGCCCATCGCCATGCCGACCTGCTCGTTGATCTGTCTGAAGCGGTCGATATCGATGACGAGGATGGTCGGGCGCACGTCCGTTTCCATGCGCGCGAGAATCAGGGCGGCTTCGAGACGGTCGAAGAACAATTCCCGGTTCGGCAGGCCGGTGAGATTGTCATGCACGGCGTCGTGCAGCAGCCGCTCCTGCGCGTTGCGTTCGTCGGTCACGTCGTTGAGCGTGCCGACGACGCGGATCACCTCGCCGTCGGGGCCGACAACGGGCCGCGCCCGCAACCGGTAGCTTAGATAGTGGCCGTCTGCGGCGCGCAGGCGAAAGACCTGATTGATGCGTCCGCGCCGCTGCTCGAGGATGGCGTCGAGACAGGCGCGATAGCGGTCCTGCTCGAAGGGATGCAGCAGATCGAGCCATGAGGAGGCCGCGCCCTCAAGCCCGCCGCGGTCGAGTCCGAGCGCCGCTTCCGCTTCGGGGCTGACATAAATGTGGTCGGACGGAACGTCCCAATCGAACACGATCTCATTGGCGCCGGTGAGCGCGAGGGCCTTGCGCTCGACGTCGCTCAGCGCGCCGTGCGACAGCCCGCCGGCGGCGAAGGCGTTCTGCATCACCGTGAAGCCGATCAGCATCACGATCAGGACGAGGCCGCCGACAAGCGCAGGGGACACAAGGTCGTTGGTGATCCAGCCGGCGACGGCGAATCCCGCCGTCGCCACCCAGACGGCCAGAAGGAACCATGTCGGAATCAACATGATGGCGCGGTCGAACCCGTGCGTCGCGAGGTAGAGGATCAGCACGAAGCCGACGACGGCGACCGTCGCGAGCGAGATGCGCGCAACGCCGGCCGCGACCGGCGCGTCGAACACCGCAAGGCCGACGAGGTCCAGAAGGATTAGGAGCCACAGCGCCGCGACATGCCAGGCGCGCACATGCCAGCGGTTGAGGTTCAGATAGGCGAAGAGAAAGACGACGAGCGTCGCCGAGAGCACGGTTTCGGCGCCGGCGCGCCAGATGCTGTTGGCGTTGGCGTCGAAGCCGAAAATCTTGTCCCAAAAGCCGAAATCGATGCACACATAGGCAAGGACCGCCCAGGCGAGCGCCGCCGCCGCCGGGAAAATGACCGCGCCTTTGACCACGAAGACGATCGTCAGGAACAGCGCGAGCAGGCCGGCGATGCCGATGACGATGCCCTTGTAGAGGGTGAGGCTCGTCACCTTGTCCTTATAGGCCGAGGGCTCCCACAAATAGAGCTGCGGCAGGTTGGGCGTGCGGAGCTCAGCGACATAGGTGACCGTCGTTCCGGGGTCGAGCGTCAGCCGGAAAATGTCAGCGTCCGAGGCGTCTTCCGCTTCCGGTGGAAATCCCTGGCTCGCGGTGATCGCCGTGATGCGCGAGGAGCCGAGATCGGGCCAGATGACGCCCGAGCCCTGCAGCCGGTAATGCGGCGCAACGATGAGGCGCTCGATCTGCTCGTCAGTGTCGTTGGTGAGCGCGAAAACGATCCAATTGGGCTGGCTGCCCGCCTCCTTGGCGCCGACCTCGATGCGTCGAACGATGCCGTCCGAACCGGGCGCGGTCGAAACCTGCAGCCTGTCGCCCTGCGAAGAATGTTTCTCAACGACGCTGGTCAGATCGATCGCCCGAGCGCCCTGCGGCACTCTGACGGACTCCATGGCCACGGCCTGAGCGGATGCGACAAACAAAAAGAGAGCGATCAGATATTTTTTCAGACGCACGAATTCTCTTCTCGATGCCGCAAACTCGGAGATCGCTTCTCTCCCGACCCATGGCGGCCGCCAAGCGCGCGGGCAGTTATCGCCAGACGCTCATCCGGAAGTGGTAGAGGCTTCGAGCCGCGCCCGCAAGCCGATTCGCCAAGCTTTGCAATAGCGGTATGTTCCTTGCGTCGTCGCGCTTCTTGGCCCCGCTTGCGGAGCGCCGACGGCGCCAATATACGCTGCTTGAGAGCCACCGTCGCAATCTACAGGGGCATGGCGGTTTTTTTGCGGTCGGCCACCCGCGAAATTCTGGGAAAACGGGAACGGATTGGATGCGCAGCGCTCTCGGCGGCCCTCGCCTTCTGTTGCGCCGACTCCGCGAAATCAGCGCGGAATCGGTCAGCGCCCAGGCGCGGCTCGACAAGATTGTGGTGCAGATCGCCGCGAATATGGTCGCGGAAGTTTGTTCCGTTTATGTGCTGCGCGCCGACGGGCGCTTGGAGCTATACGCCACTGAGGGCCTCAACCGCGAGGCGGTGCACCTGACCACGATGCACGCGGGCGAGGGCCTTGTCGGCCTCATTGCGAAAAGCGCCGAGCCCGTCGCCCTTTCGGAGGCGCACGAACATCCCGCCTTCTCCTACAAGCCGGAGACGGGCGAAGAGGCCTATCACTCCTTCCTCGGCGTTCCGATTCTGCGCGGCGGCAACACCCTGGGCGTGCTTGTCGTGCAGAACAAGGTGCGCCGCGTCTATTCGGAAGAAGAGATCGAGGCGCTGCAGACGACGGCGATGCTGCTCGCCGAGCTGATCGCCTCGGGCGAACTGCAGGCGATCGAAGACCCGCGCGATCTTGCGCTTTATCGCCCGGCGTCGCTTAAGGGCGCGCCGATGGCGGAAGGCGTCGGACTCGGCCACGTGCTGCTGCATGAGCCGCGCGTCGTCATCAAGCAGCTTGTCGCCGAAGACATGCCCGCCGAACTCGCGAGACTCGAACATGCGATTGACGCGATGCGCCAGTCGATTGACGAGCTCGTCGCGCACAGCGACCGCATCGCCGCCGGCGAGCCGCGCGAAATCCTCGAAACCGTGCGCATGGTCGCCTACGACCGCGGCTGGGTGCGGCGTTTGCGCGAGGCGGTGATGACCGGCCTCACGGCGGAGGCGGCGGTCGAGCGGGTTCAGAACGATGCGCGCGCGCGCATGCAGCGTCAAACCGACCCTTATCTGCGCGACCGCCTGCACGACCTCGACGACATCGCCAACCGGCTGCTGCATCAGTTGACGGGTCAGAGCTACGTCGCCGACCGCGACAGCATGCCGGAAAACGCCATCATCGTGGCGCGAACGATGGGGCCGGCGGCGCTGCTCGACTATGATCGCACCCGGTTGCGCGGGCTTGTGCTGGAGGAAGGCGGGCCGACCAGCCACGTCGCCATCGTCGCGCGAGCGCTGGGCGTCGCCACCGTGGGGCTTGTTCCCGGCCTGATCGACATCGTCGAAACCGGCGATCCGATCATCGTCGACGGCACGACCGGCGAAGTGCACGTCCGACCCCAGCCCGACGTGCAGAGCGCCTATGCCGAAAAGGCTCGGCTGCGGGCGCGGCGTCAGGAGCAATACGCCAAGCTTCGCGACGTGCCGGCGGTCACCAAGGACGGCGTCGAGATCGCCCTGCACATGAACGCCGGCCTCGCGATCGACATGCCGCATCTGGAGGAGACCGGCGCGCATTCGATCGGGCTCTTTCGCACGGAGCTGCAATTCATGCTCGCGCCGCGCTTTCCGCGCATGGACGAGCAATACCGCTTCTACAAAGCGGTGCTCGACGCAGCGCCGGACAAGACGATCACCTTCCGCACGCTCGATATCGGCTCCGACAAGATCTTGCCCTATATGGCGAAGATCGAAGAGGAAAATCCGGCGCTCGGCTGGCGCGCGATCCGTATCGGCCTCGACAGGCCGGGTCTCTTGCGCATGCAGCTGCGCGCGATGCTGAAGGCCGGCGCAGATCGCGATCTGAGGATCATGTTTCCGATGATCGCCAATGTCGCCGAGTTCGACGCGGCAAAGGCGATTGCGCTGCGGGAGCTCGGTCACATCAGGCGCCACCGCTATGCGCCGCCAACCCGGCTGAAGCTCGGCGCCATGGTGGAAGTGCCGTCGCTGCTGTGGGAAATCGATCTCATCGCCGAACGGGCGGATTTCCTCTCGGTTGGCTCCAACGACCTGGTTCAATACATGTATGCAGCCGACCGCGACAACACGCGCGTGTCGAAGCGTTACGACAATCTCTCTAGGCCGGTCCTACGCGCGCTCGAGCGCATCGTCGCGGCCGGCGCGCGGCACAACGCGCCAGTGACGCTTTGCGGCGAGATGGGCGGGCGCCCACTCGAAGCGCTGGCGCTGCTCGCCATCGGCTACCGATCGCTGTCCATGGCGGCCTCCGCCATCGGGCCGGTCAAGACGATGATCCTCAATCTCAATCTCGAAGAGGCGCAGGTCTATCTCGCCTCTCTCCTAGCGTCCGATGACGGCAGCGCGTCCGTTCGCGAGCAATTGCGTCAATATGCAATCGCGCGCGGCGTGCCCTTGTAGCGGGCCTCCCCTTCTCCGCGCCGCTGCCGTCACTATTTCCTAAGAAGCCTTCACATGTTCGCTCAAGACAAGCTCGACCTCATTCTGCGCCGCTATGAAGAGATCGGCGACAAGCTCGCCGTCGGGGCCGATGGACAGGCGTTCGTCGCGCTGTCGCGCGAGCGCGCCGCGCTCGACGAGGTCGTCGACAGGATTCGCGCCTATCGCGCCGCGCAGAAAGAAACTGACGATCTTTCCGCCATGCTCGCGGACGCTTCGCTCGACGCCGACATGCGCGCGCTGGCGGAGAGCGAGACGGCTGCCGCGCGCGAACGCCTTGATGCGGCCGAAAGCGCGCTGCGCCTGGCGCTGCTTCCCAAGGACGAGGCGGACGAGAAGAGCGTCATTCTCGAAGTCCGGGCGGGTACGGGGGGCGATGAAGCGGCGCTCTTCGCCGGCGATCTCTTTCGCGCCTATCAGAAATATGCTGCGCTCAAGGGCTGGCGCGTCGAGATCGTATCCGAAAGCCCCGGCGCGCTCGGCGGATTCAAGGAAATCGTCGCGGAAATCGTGGGACGCGGCGTCTATGGCCGGTTGAAATTCGAGTCCGGCGTGCACCGCGTCCAGCGCGTGCCGGAGACGGAGACGCAAGGCCGGATCCATACGTCGGCGGCGACCGTCGCAGTATTGCCGCAGGCGGAGGACGTCGACGTCGCCATCGACGACAAGGATCTTCAAATCGATACAATGCGTGCGCAAGGCGCCGGCGGCCAGCATGTCAACAAAACGGAATCGGCCATCCGCATCACTCACATTCCTACAGGCATCGTGGTGATGATGCAGGAGGAGCGCTCCCAGCATCGCAACAAGGCCAAGGCGATGAACGTCCTTCGGTCGCGTCTTTACGACGCCGAGCGCCAGCGACTCGACAAGGAGCGTTCGGAAGACCGCAAGCAACAGGTCGGCTCAGGCGATCGCTCCGAGCGAATCCGCACCTATAACTTCCCTCAGGGCCGCGTCACCGACCATCGCATCAACCTCACGCTCTACAAGCTCGACCGGGTGATGGAAGGCGAGTTCGACGAAATCATCGACGCGCTGACGACCGACCATCAGCAAAGACTGCTCGCGCAAAGCGAGGCGTAAAGACGCTGCGAATGCCTCGCGCGAAGCGCGCGCAAGGTCATCATTGCGAGGAACGCAGCGACGAAGCGATTCAGCAATCGACGCGCGCTTATTCGATTTCTTCGCTTCGCTCGCGATGACGACTCTCACAGGCGCTGCATTTCCCGGCAGGGACAAAGCGTTGGCGGCGTGTGCTCCGAAGCACGAACAGCGCGAGAGACGCTTTCTACATTGCTCCCATTCGCAGAGAGAAAGACTTGCGAAGAAGAGCTAAGGAGAGCGTCATGTCCAACTCGAAAAAAATCGTTTCCGCCACTCTTGCCGCCGCAGTTCTGGTTGGAACCATCGCCAGCAGCACGCCGGCGTTGGCTTGGTCCAAGTGGCATCATGGTTATGGCTGGGCGCCTTACGCCGTTGGCGGCGCTCTGGCGTTGGGCGCGATGGCGGCCGCGGCCGCGAGCGGCCCCGATTGCTATTACGAGCGCCGTCCGATCTTCAATCGCTGGGGCGACGTGATCGGCTATCGCTCTGTGCCGATCTGCTAACTCAATCTTTTCGAACGTCAGAAAGGGCCGGCGCCGCCGGCCTTTTTGGTTTAGGACGCGCGCAGCTCACCAGTCGTAATCGAAAAACTGGCCGATTTCGTTATAGCGTTGCGGGTCCTGTAGCGAGAAATCCTGTTGCTCGAGAAAGTAATTATCGTTGGCGTAGCGGTTGGGCTGCAGATTTCCCTGGGCCGCCGAAGGCGCGCCGTCGTCGAGCCAGTCCTTGCCGGTCGTCAGATTATGGGGCAACGGAATAGGAAAATCATCGCCATGCGCCACAGAGACCTGGCCGGTCGCGACGGGCTTGCGCTGTTTCGCCAAGGCTTGGCTCGAAGCGAGCGCGCATATCAAGGCGAGACCCAGCGCCAGCTTTAAGGAATTGCGCATTTTTGAACTCCCTGTCCGCATCATCGCGCCAGTTTAGCCGGAGCGGCCCGGGCATTGCTAGTGCCGGAAGTGGCGCACGCCGGTGAACACCATAGCAAGGCCCTGCGCGTCGGCCGCGGCGATCACGTCCTTATCGTTAATCGAGCCGCCGGGCTGGATGACGGCCGTGGCGCCTGCTGCGGCAGCCGCCAGCAATCCGTCGGCGAAAGGAAAAAAGGCGTCGGAGGCGACGACGGACTCCTTCGCGAGACTATCCACTACTCCTGCGGCGCCAGCCGCGTCCTGCGCCTTATGCGCGGCGATGCGCGAGGAATCGACGCGCGACATCTGCCCGGCGCCGATTCCAACTGTCGCGGCGTCTTTCGCGTAAACGATCGCGTTAGACTTCACGTGCTTGACGACTCTGAAGGCGAATTTGAGATCGGCAAGCTCCTGCGCCGTCGGCTGGCGCTTGGTCACGACCTGCAGGTTCATGTCGTCAACGACGGCGTTGTCGCGTGATTGCGCAAGAAAGCCGCCTGAAACGGATCGATAGGTCAAGCCGGAAGCACGAGGATCGGGCAGGCCGCCGGTCAGCAGCAGACGCAGATTCTTTTTGGCGCCGACAATTGCGATCGCCTCCTCGTCGACGTCGGGCGCGATGATCACCTCGGTGAAAATCTTGACGATCTCTCGCGCCGCTTCGGCGTCGAGCTTGCGATTGAGCGCGACGATGCCGCCGAAGGCGGAAACCGGATCGCAGCGCAAAGCTTTCGCATAGGCGTCGGCCAGAGTCGCGCCTTCAGCGACGCCGCAGGGATTGGCGTGTTTGACGATGACGGCGGCGGCCGTCCGCGCCGGATCGAATTCCGCGACGCATTCGAACGCGGCGTCGGTGTCGTTGACGTTGTTGTAGGACAGCTGCTTGCCCTGAAGCTGACGCGCCGTGGCGACGCCGGGTCGCTTCTCGCCGGAAAGATAGAAACCCGCCGATTGATGCGGATTCTCGCCGTAACGCATGGGTTCGGCCAGACGACCGCCGAAGGCGCGCAGCGGCGGCGAGGCTTCGGCAAGCTCTTGCGCGAGCCAATTGGAAATCGCCCCGTCATAGGCCGCTGTGCGAGCAAAAGCCTTTTGCGCGAGCCGCCGGCGGGTGGCGAGCCGCGTCGCGCCCTTCGTCGCGTCGAGTTCCTCGATCAGCGCCGCATAATCTTCAGGATCGACGACGACGGCGACGTCGTCGTGGTTCTTCGACGCGGCGCGGATCATGGCCGGTCCGCCGATGTCGATATTTTCTACGCATTCTTCGAAGGGCGCGCCTTTCGAGAGCGTCGATTCGAAAGGGTAGAGATTGACGACGAGCAGATCGATGGGCCGAATGTCATGCGCGAGCATCGCCGCTTCATGCTGGGGATTTTCGCGGATCGCCAGAAGGCCGCCATGCACCTTCGGGTGCAGGGTCTTCAGCCTTCCGTCCATCATCTCCGGAAACTGCGTGAGATCGGCGACGTCGCGCACCGCGAGTCCCGCCTCGGTTAGCGCTTTACGCGTGCCGCCGGTGGAGACGAGCTCCACCCCATGCGCCGCCAGAACGCGCGCGAACGCGACAAGGCCTGTCTTATCGGAAACGGAAATCAGCGCGCGCGCCACGCGGCGCAAATCGACGGCCATTGCCCACTCCTGGATCGCGCCGCGCGCTTATCACACCTGATGCCCGGACGGAACCGGCGCGCCAACGCGCCGCCGGAAACTCCATGCGATCTCGGCGCCGGCGGCCGCCGTCCCGCGCAAAACGATCTGGGCGCATTTGCGCGCGCCGCCGGGCGCGGCGAAAAAGATGCTGTCTTCGACTTCGGGTGAGACGCCCAGCGCCTCAAAGTCGAGAATTTCGCCATTGGCGAGAGTGAGTTCGACTGCGCCGTCGGCGCGAAGCGTAACGCGCACGCGCGGGTGAAGGTGAAAACGCAGGGCGAAATCGCCTGAGTCCCGATGTCTGCCGCCCCCTTCCGCAGCGACGAGTCGGTCGACGCCCAGAAGCGCAGCGCCATCCGCCGTCAGGGTCAGCTCGCGCGCGTGGATGAGGCCGAAATCGCGCGCATATCCGTCATGAGACAATGCGAGCGTCGTCTCCGCGTCGAGACGGCGGCGCTCGACCTCGACTTTGCGTGGACCGGCGAGAACGCGCCCGGCGCGCCGGCGCGGCGCGCTTTGTGGCGCGATGCGGGCGCTGGAGCGGTCGTTGACGACGAGAGTCGAATGCGCGGCGGTGGCCCGCGCCAATTCGCGGGCGTCCAAATGCGGCGCCGAAGGGGCGCCGCAGTTGACGACGACGCGCTCGATCCCGATCGAAAATTCAAAAGACAGGCAACCCGCATGCGCAGAAAGCGAGAATTCGAAAGGCGGCGGGCCGCCGGCGTCGACGATGACCAGCGCGTCGGCCGCCTCCATGCGCTGATAGCCGGCATAAGGCGCGTTGACGGGCGGCGCGCCGCGCGTATCCTCATGGGCAAGCGCGTTCGCCAACCGGTCCAGCGCCGTCACGCCCATGCCGTTGAACAGCGCCAGAGACCCGTCGCCATGCTGCAGCATGCGCAGCATCGGCATCATTCGATCGATGGCGCGCAGGACGGCCGGCGGCGTTTGCAGGCCGCGCGCCGCGATCACCTGCCGCAGCGGCAATAAGTCGATCAGCAGGTCGACGGCGACCTGCGGATTGCGGCTCACATGGCCGCCATCGATCAGGATCTGGCGGTCGAGTTCGGCGCTCAGCGCGCGCGACACATGCGGCGCGATCTTGCGGCCCGTGTCGGCGCAAACGGCGAATTCGGCGAGCGCGATGGCGCAGAAGGCGCGATCGGCGCCGCGCGCGCCGTCGCCGGCCAAGGCGCGCCATAGCAACCGAGCGTTGCGCGCAAGCGCCAGCATGAATGCATCGTAAAAATCGGCGTCAGCGCCGTCGAGCAGCATCGGCGATTGCGAGAGAAATGAAAGGAGGCGTCGCGCGACGATGACCGGCTCCATCGCCGGATCGTCGGGCGGCAGCTTCGGAAGAGAAAGAAAGTAGGCGACGAGCCCCTGCGCATGCTCGATCGCCACCTTCTTGTCCGAGCCTTGTAGATGCCGCAGCCAGGAGAAACCGGCGAGCGAGCGCCGCCAGCCTTCGGATGGCGCCGTCATGAGAAAGGGCGATACGCCTCTCGCCTGCACGGTTTTGCCTTCGAAAGAAAAATAACCGGCGTAAATCTGGTCGGCGACGGTCGAGTCGGTTGTTCTTATGTCGGGAGGAGCGATGCGCAGCCGCTCGGGCGGCGCGATCGCCATCGATTTCATAAGGTGGTAGGGCGCGGCGGCGCCTCGCGCGAAAGCGCCCGCCGCCCGCGCCGCCGAGGCGCCGGCCAGCCGCACCCGATCCCGCAACATGATGGCGCTCAGTGGCGTCCTCCGATAGCGGCGCGCGCGCAATGCCCCTCAGCGGCGCGCCAGCCGGCAATATCAAACCCCGCCGTCCGCTTATAGTCTAAATTTCCGTGACTTTCGAATGAGATCGCGTCGTCGCGAACTCTGCGCCATTGCGCGCGAAAGGCCGGAAATGGCAATGTCCCGTCTCTTTTCAGGGAGTCTCGCCAATGCCGCTTTACACGATCGACGGAATCGCCCCGCGCCTGCCCGCCCCCGGCCGGTTCTACGTGGCGCCCGCCGCGCATGTCATCGGCCGTGTCGCCCTGGAGGAGGACGCCAATATCTGGTTCGGCTGCGTTCTGCGCGGCGACAATGAATGGATCACGATCGGCGCGCGCACCAATATTCAGGAAAATAGCATCCTTCATACCGACATGGGCTTTCCTCTGGACATCGGGCCCGACTGCACGATCGGCCATGGCGTCATTCTGCACAGTTGCACGATCGGGGAAGCGACGCTCATCGGCATGGGCGCGACGATCCTCAACGGCGCCAAGATCGGCGCGAATTGCCTCGTCGGCGCCAATGCGCTGGTGACCGAAGGCAAGGAGTTTCCCGACTATTCGCTGATTGTCGGCTCGCCGGCCAAAGCGATCCGCACCCTCGGCGCGGACGCCCGCGCCCGCCATCTCGACTCGGCGAAACATTATGTGGAGAACGGCCAGCGTTACGCGAAAGGGCTGACGCCGATCGGCTGAGCCCCTCCTCACCGCGACACATAGAGCGGCGCGCTGGTCGGCGGAGCGATCGCCACCCAGGCGTTCTGATTATACTGCGACTGCCGCTTGACGAAGCGATAGGGAACGCGCGTCCAGGGTCGCATCTCGTCGGAGAGATTGTCGAGCACGAATTCGCCGCGGCTGGTCTTGACGGTCAGAACCGAATGGCCGTCGCCGTTCTTTTCCTTCACCACGGTAAGCAGCAGCGCCTGCCGGGGGAAACCTTCTTCGATCAGCATGCGGCGCTTCAGCAGGGCGAAATCCTCGCAGTCGCCCTTGCCGTCGCCCGGATAGTCCCACTGGTCGACCGAGCCCCAATGATCCGAATCCGAAACCGGATCGATGTTCTTGTTCACCCAGGCGTTGATGCGCGCGATCTTGCGGTAGACGGCGCCGGTGAGTTCGACCTCCTGCGCCTCGGTTTCATCGTCCTGGCATTCGCCGCGGTAGCGCTGGCAGAAGTCCACCCAGCCGTACGGCACGCTGGTTTCGGACCCGATCGACGCCGATGTCGCCGTCTCCGGTCCGGCGAAACTTTTCGCGTCGACCGCGACGAGCGCCGCGCCTGCAATCCCGAGAGCCATAATCGCCTTGCTGACAACGCCCAACATAACCCGCCTCCGTGACATGAGGCGAGGTTAGTTTTCTTGTTTTGCTGTCTATGAAAGTATTTATGCCGCATTTTACGCGGATGCGTTCAGATTTTCGCCGATCTCCAGTAAGTATAATTTTGCGCTACTGAACTCCATAAAATTTGATTTTTTCCAACATCATATTGGAAAAAAAGGATTTTTTATGCACACAGCGCTCGCCGCGGCCGCCCGCGCCCCGCCCCGAATTAAGCTTGGAAGAACGCCGGTTAACTTGCGCCGGTCCTGAAGGTTAACGCGCCCGCTCGGTCCGTAATTTTTGTGCCGCGCGCGGCGGCGGCGCGCCTTCCGTGTGGCGCAAATCGGTCACAAGGTCTTATGCGCCCGATGCGGCGGGCACGGGGCGTCTCCGCCCTTCGAGGGAGAAGGTCGGATTGCGGACCTCTCCAGATCGCGTACGCAAATTCCGTCGGACGTTCGCGTCAAATTCAGCTTGATGACGCCTATCACTCCACGTCGAAGGACGCGACTCCGGTCGGTTGGCCATTTTCGCCAAGCGTGATTTTTTCGATGCGGGCTTCGGCCTCGGCGAGAAGAGTCTCGCAGCGCGCCTGCAGCGCCTTGCCGCGGGCATAGAGCTTCACCGACTCGTCGAGCGACACGGCGCCCTTCTCGAGATCGCCGACGATGCGCTCGAGCTCCTGCATCGCCTGTTCGAACGGCATCGTAACGATGTCTGCGGCGGCGTCCGGCTCCTGCGTCATGGCGCCTCTCATAGACCAGGCGCGCCTTTTTGGCTATGCGGCGCTCAGCGTTCAGCCGGTTCAGGGCGGCCGACGATACGCAGAATCTGTGGAAATTCTTCGCGCGTCCGGCGTTCGATCTCATCCAGCGCGTCATGGGCGTTTTGCACCGAAACGGCGGCGTCAATTTGGCAATGGAAGTTGACGACAATGCCGCCGGCCGTCTGGCGAACCCGAACGTCTTGCACCCTTGCGAGCGGACGGGTCTGAGCGGCGACGCAGGCAAGCGCCGCTTCAATCGCGCCGGCAACCGCCGGATCGGCGGGTTGCGCTGCAAGCAAACGCATTTCGAGAGGTTCGATGTGGGTTTCGACTTCGGCGTCGGCCCCGAATTCGTCGCGCAATGCGCTTTCGAAATCGGCGGCGACGGCGTGCGCGCGGCCGAGCGGCATGGCGCCGTCGAGTTCAATGTCGACGCCGATCGACAGGCGCCCGTCGATCCGCTGAGCGATGACATGATGGGCGTGTATATGTCGGCGCGCGCCAACCAGCAGAATGCGCTCCATGACCGTTTCGTCGTCGAGCGCCCGCGGCTCGAACGCAAGCGTGACGCGGGCGCGCGGCGTCACCTCGGCGATCGCTTCGGCCACGGCTGATTTGATTCGCGCCGCCTGCTCCACGCGCAGTCCCCGTGCAACGCCGATTGTCGCCTCGCCGACAATGTCCGGGCCGATGGTGCGCAGCCGCAGCGAATCTATGGCGATGACGCCCGGCACGTCGGCGATCGCTCGCTGCAGGTGCGGCGCAAGTTCGCGTGGCGCCGCGTCGAGCAGCGTGTCGATGGTGCGTCGGCCCAGCCGAAAACCGGCGACCGCAATAAATGCGGCGACGCCGAAGGCGGCAAGCGCGTCGCCGCGCTCGAACCCGTAATGCGCCGCAACGAGACCCAATAGCACCAGCGTCGACGAAACCAGATCGCTCGCAAAATGCAGCGCGTCTGCGGCGAGCGCGTCGCTGCCTTCGGCCCTAGCAATTCGGCTCAACTGACGGGAGCGCACGTAATCGACGGCGATGGAGACGACGAGAACGCCATAAATCGGCCAATCCACGTCGATTTCGACATTCTTCTCATGGAGCCGCCGCCATGCCTCGGCGACGACGAACACGGCAAGGCCGAAGAGGAAGCCGGTCTCGATCAGCGCCGCCAGCGCCTCATATTTGCCATGGCCGTAGTGATGTTCTTCGTCCGCTGGCTTTTCCGCTTCACGCACCGCAAAAAAAGTCAGCGCCGTCGCGCCCGTATCAACGAAGGCGTGGCCGGATTCCGACAGCAGCGCCAGCGATCCCGACCATAGGCCGGCGGCGAGCTTCGCGACTGCGAGAATAGCGCTCGCGGCTATCGAAGCCTTGGCTGCCCCGAGCTTAACGCTCGTCGCCGCTCTCGGAAGGGCTTTGGTCTCGGTCACCGAACCGCGCCACTCTATTTCAGTGAACGTTAGCCTCTAGCAAGCGGCCGGTCAGGGCGCAAACCGACGCCGTGCTAAAACTATGGCCGAACCATCAGACAGGAGCCGCATATGAAATTTCTGCACGCGATGATTCGGGTCGGCGACCTTGACCGTTCGCTCGGCTTCTTTTGCGACGTGCTCGGAATGAAGGAGGTGCGTCGCACGCAGAACGAGAAGGGGCGCTACACCCTCGTCTATCTTGCGGCGCCTGACGACGCCGCCGAAGCCAAGGAAAAGCACGCGCCGCTTGTCGAACTCACCTACAATTGGGACGAGCATGAATATGCGGGTGGGCGGAACTTCGGCCACCTCGCTTTCGCCGTGGAGAATATTTACGAAGTCTGCGCGCGTCTCCAGGCGGCCGGCGTGACGATCAATCGGCCGCCGCGAGACGGCCACATGGCCTTCGTGCGATCGCCGGACGACATCTCCATCGAACTGCTTCAGAAAGGCGCGCCGCTGCCGCCAATCGAGCCCTGGGCTTCGGCGCCAAATGTTGGCGCGTGGTAAAGTTTTGCGGCGCCGCGCGTTCTATTGCGTCGCAGCTACGAATTTTTTGGCCGCCGGGAACGATTGCTGTGGCCATGAGTTGAGTCAAAGGCCGAGCTGTGGCCTCAGCGCGGCCAATCGATATGTTGTTGATGTGCTGACGAACTTTCGTCGCGAACCTGTCACGGCTTTCAGATAGAAGCGCGGCGGGCGTCGCTCTCGAGCAGGGGTCGGCTTTTGACGTCGACCGTCGTGTTCGCCAGCTATTAAAATCCCGTCCGGAATTCGGATGGGGGATTTTCACCAATTTTCTATAAAGATTCTGTTCAGCTTGAACCGATAGCTTGTCAGCTTAAACCGATAGCTTGACGGCAGAAGATGCGGTCGTTGAGACGCCAATAAGAAAACATGTCGCGGATGGTCCGCGGCCAAAAAAATGAAATGGGGCTGGAGTTCAAGGGCGGAGGAGACGTCATGCTCATCCTGGATTTGATCAATTCCTGCTCTAACGACAAGGTCGCGCAAGCAGCGCTGGCCTGCATCGGCGGCCAATTCGCCGAACGCGTGCGAGCGGCCGCCGGGGTGAAAGGCCTGAGCGTGGGCAAATTCGTCGTGCTGGCGGTGCGCGACTATGCAAGCCGGTCCGATGAAGCGGCGCAGGAGGCGCTTCGCGTCAAAGTCGTTCGCGACGACCAGCCTTTGCTCCGCGGGCTGCGCGAGGTGCTCGAAGCGGCGCTTGAACGCGACCCCTTCTTCGTGGACGGCGAGGCCATGTCGGCGACGCCACCCTATGCATTCAGCGCCGCGCGGGAGAATGCGCTGCGATATCACTGATTGTCCAATCGAACTGACACTCCTCTTTAACGAGTGATGGCGACGTGGCTGCCGCACCGTCGCCATCTGTATTTTTGCGCCTAAATGAGAAGTAGCCCAACCTGTCTTGCTTGACTGTGGCTGATGCATTTCCTCGATCAGGCGCAAATCGCCTCCATACTTGCGACGTACGGCTACTGGGCGATTTTTCTTGTCATCGCCCTGGAGAGCGCCGGCATTCCCTTGCCTGGCGAAACCATGCTGGTCGGCGCAGCGATTGTGGCGCGGCTGTCTGGGACGATCGACATCGAAAATGTCGTTGTCGCTGCTGCGGCCGGCGCCATCGTTGGAGACAATGTCGGCTATTGGCTCGGGCGGGAGTTCGGCACCAAGCTGCTTGAGCGTTACGGCCATTATGTGGGTCTTGGGGTGGAGAAGTTGCGCTTAGGTCAATATCTCTTCTACCGCTGGGGCGGCGCCATCGTCTTTTTCGGGCGATTCTTCGCTTTGCTGCGCATTCTCGCGGCCTCCCTCGCCGGCGCCAATCATCTGCCGCCGGGCCGCTTCTTTATCTACAACGCGACGGGCGGCGTCGTTTGGGCCTGCGTCTTCGGTTTCGGCGCTTATTTCCTGACGGCCGGCTTTGAAAAAATCAAAGGCCCAATTGCGGCGGCGCTCGCATGCGGCCTCGCGCTCGGACTGTTCATCCTTTGGCGCTACTACAAGCGACATGAGGCGCGGCTGATGCGCGAAGCCGACGCTGTGCTGAGCCAGCGCGCTAGCCGAAACGCGCGCCCATCCGCGCATCGATGAGCGCGCGAGTGAGATTGCGCGCCAGTTCCGCCTTTTGATCCGGGCCAAGAAAGGCGCCGATCTCGACGCTTTCGCCTCGCGAGACCAGTTCGACCCGCTCGGTGCCGAATTCTTCATGCACCGTCTGCTTGAGCCGCACCCAGGAGGGATTGAACCGCCATTCTCTGCGCTGGCCGCGCGCGCCGATTTGCGCGAAAACGAGTTCGAGCGGCGTGAGGTCGAGCGTCTCATGGCTGCGCGCGGCGCGGAAGCTCAGGCGGAAGGCGAAATAGAGTCCGAGCGCGTCAAGGCCCATGAAACCGGCGACCGGCCAGGCCCCCATGAAAAAGAAAGGTAGCGCAAACAGGACCTGGCCGAGACAGAATATCAGGATGAAAAGATAGAAAGCGTGCGGCGTCATCGACCGGTGCGGCGTCAGCCGCGCTTTGTAAATTTTCCGCTCGAAGGGGTCGGACATTTCTCCTGCCGGCGCTTTCTCCCTCAGATTCTAAAAGTTATAACGCGCCGATGGCGGAAACAAACACTTCAAACGCGCGTGTCCCCAAGAGAGCGCGACCTCGCCGGCGGCCGGCGCCCGCCGACGCCGCCCGCATCGAGGAGATTTTCGCGCGTCTATCAGCCGCAAACCCTGCGCCGAAGAGCGAACTCAATTACAAAAACCCCTTCACCCTCCTCGTCGCCGTCGTGCTGTCGGCGCAAGCGACCGACGCGGGCGTCAACAAGGCGACGCCGGCGCTGTTCAAGCTCGCCGACACACCCGCCAAGATGGCGGCGCTCGGCGAAGAGCGCGTGCGCGACCTCATCAAGACGATCGGCCTTTTTCGCGCCAAGGCGAAAAATGTCGTCGCCCTCTCGCGATTGCTCGTTGAACGCCATGGCGGCGAAGTTCCGCGCACGCGCGAGGAGCTGACGGCGCTCCCCGGCGTCGGCCGCAAGACCGCGAATGTCGTGCTCAACGTCGCCTTCCATGAGCCGGTGATCGCGGTGGATACGCATATCTTTCGAGTCTCCAACCGGCTGCCGCTCGCGACAGGCAAGACGCCGGAAGAGGTCGAAGCCGGACTCGAAAAGATCGTGCCGCAGAAATATCTGCTGCACGCCCATCACTGGCTCATCTTGCACGGACGCTATGTGTGCAAAGCGCGCAAGCCCGAATGTCCGCGCTGCATCATCGCCGATCTGTGCCGGTTCAAGGCGAAGACAATTTAGTTTTTGATCCCTCTCCCATTCGGCAATGAGGACAAAGTCACAGACGCGCGTCGGCCGCCGTGGAATTTTCGACTGAAGCCGAAGGGGCGAACGCAGTCGGAGAGGAACCGTTATGAACTACAAAATGGCGATCATTATTATGGGCGGCCTGCTGTTTGTCGCCGCCATGATCCCCTATGCCTACACGCCGCGATGCACGACCGCGGAATGCACGCCGGAGCGTCCGTATTGATCGCCCAATCGTAGCGAGACGCCTGCCGGGCAGGCGCCTCGGGATGCTCTTGGCCTTAATTGACCTGGCAGGTCGACTCATATTTTCCGCAGGCCCTGGCGTCGCCCCTGTCGCAACTCTGTTTCCAGGCGCGGCAGCCCGGCTTTTTCCACGGCTGGCTTTCAAATTCGCCGGAACGCTTGCGCACCGGGACGCAATTATCGGTTTCCGGAACCTGCCGCGTGCCGGGCGGGCAACCATGCATCGAGTGGCCTTCCTCGCCGCGCGCCGGCCGTTGCCGCTGGCCGCTGTCCACGCAGAATTTTTGGGAAATGGAGCAACTCACCCTCCCGCCTTCCCGGCAGGTAGACACGGCGGGCTGATAATGGACGGCGCTGCGTCCATAATTCGCCTCAAGCCTTCGAACCTCCACAAGTCCCTTGTTGTTGGCTTTTGAAAGCGCCTCCTCTCTGGAATAGCCGCTGGCCGAAGCCTGCAACACGCCGCAGAACGCAAAGGCGCTTTCAGAAAGAGAAACCATCGAAAGAACCGTTATGGTCGAGATAGCCCCAAGATGTCTCAGTTTCATGCCGCCCCCTTTTCGCCCCAGCTCAGGCTAAGCATGGCGCAGGGCGAAAGATAGAGGGCGCGAAAAATTTATCGGGAGGCGTTTGCAGGCGCAGCATTGCCGATCGATCCTAAGACAATGCTTTCCCCAGCCGCCCAGCCAAATCCTGGATATATTGCCAAGCGACGCGGCCTGAACGCCCGCCGCGCGTGATCGACCATTCCAGCGCTTCGGCGCGGATCGTCGCCTCGGGCGCATTCAGGCCAAAACGGTCGGCGTAGCCGAAGACCATCGCCAGATAGTCGTCCTGGCTGCAGTTGTGAAAGCCGATCCACAGTCCGAAGCGATCTGAGAGCGAGATTTTCTCTTCGATCGCCTCGCCCGGATGTATCGCCGTCGCGCTTTCATTCTCCATCATGTCGCGCGGCAGCAAATGGCGACGATTCGACGTGGCGTAAAAGAGCACATTGTCTGGCCGTCCTTCGACGCCGCCTTCAAGAGCGGTCTTGAGCGCCTTGTAGCTCGTCTCTGCGCCGTCGAAGGAAAGGTCGTCGCAAAAGACAATGAAGCGGAACGGCGCCGGCGCCAGTTCGCCGAGAAGCGCCGGCAGCGCCTCGATATCCTCGCGATGGATTTCGATGAGCTTCAGCCCCTTGTCGGCGAGCGCGCCGTGGACGGATTTCACCAGCGAAGATTTGCCCATGCCGCGCGCGCCCCACAACAGCGCGTTGTTGGCGGGGAGGCCCAGCGCGAAGCGGCTGGTGTTGGCGAAGAGCATGTCGCGCTGGCGGTCGACGCCCTTGAGCAACGCGAGATCGACCCGGTTGACGCGGGCGACGGGATGGAACGCGCCGCCAGCCGCGCGCCAGACGAAGGCCTCGGCGGCGGCGAAGTCGGGGGCTTCAGGATTGGGCGGCGCCAATCGCTCCAACGCGCCGGCGATGCGCGCGAGCAACTGCGTGACATCCTCTTGCGACATGATCCTCCTCGACTAATTTTTCCGACAATTCCAAGCAGCTTCCTCATCCTTCGAGACGCTCGCTTCGCGAGTTCGTTGAGCGGAAGGCCCGTCTGGAGCGCCCGCAGGGCGCATCTCGAAGGACGAGGGTCCGGCTCCTTTTCCATTGACCTTTCGCTTGTCGACTCTCAAGGCTGATTTGCTTGACGCGCCGGATTATATCGGATGGTCACCGCCGCATCGACGGCCCAGCCGGGAAAAGATTTTGACGCCGACCGAACATTCGCTCATCGACCGCGCCAAGGTCTTCATCGAGCCGCTCGACGCCGAGAAGGCCGAAGCAGCGCTGGCGCGCATTCTCGAGAAGGACGGCGCAAGCGATGGCGCGCTTGCAATGTTTCTGCGGGATCGGCCAACGACGCGCGATCTGCTCCTCGGCGTGTTCGGCTCTTCCTCTTATCTGACTGACCTTGCGGCGCGCGATCCGGCGCGACTCGCGCGAGCGCTCGCGAGCGATCCCGCGCAGCGCATCGAAGCCCTGATCGAGTCGACGCGGCGCATCGAAACTGATGACGAAGCCGAGCTGATGCGCCTGCTGCGCCTTGTGAAGCAGGAAGCCGCGCTCGTCATCGCCCTCGCCGATCTCGCGAAAGTCTGGGACCTGCCGGAGGCGACGGCGGCGCTCACGCGGATCGCCGACGCCACGCTCTCCGCCGCCATTCGCTTCACGCTGCGCGCCGCTTCGCTCGCCGGCAAGCTCGAACTCGCCGATCAGCGCGACCCGGAGCGCGGGTCGGGATGGATTTTTCTCGGCATGGGCAAGGGCGGCGCATATGAGCTGAACTACTCGTCCGACATCGATCTCATTGTCTTCTTCGACCGTTCGCGCACGCGCCTCGTTGACCCGTCGGAAGACGTCGACTTCTTTGTCAAACTGACGAAGCGGATCGTAAAAATCATGAGCGAGCGCACGGCCGACGGCTATGTGTTTCGCGCCGATCTGCGGCTGCGTCCCGATCCCGGCGCGACGCCGATCGCCATCCCGCTCGAAGCGGCGCTGAGCTATTATGAAAGCATGGGCCAGAACTGGGAGCGCGCGGCCTTCATCAAGGCGCGGCCGGTCGCGGGCGACATATTCGCCGGCGAACAGTTCCTGCAAGAACTCGCGCCTTTCATTTGGCGCAAATATTTCGACTTCGCCGCGATCGCCGACGTCCATTCGATCAAGCGGCAGATTCACGCCCATAAGGGGCACGGCAAGATCGCCGTCGCTGGCCACAACATCAAACTCGGCCGCGGCGGCATTCGCGAAATCGAATTCTTCGTGCAGACGCAGCAGCTCATCACCGGCGGCCGCGATCGGCGCCTGCGTGGACGCTCGACGCTCGCCATGCTCGACCAGCTCGTCGACAGTGGCTGGGTGGCGCCGGAGGCGCGGGACGATCTGCGCGACGCCTATCTCTTTCTGCGCGACGTCGAGCATCGCATTCAGATGATCGCCGACGAGCAGAAACATACGCTGCCCGAAACCGAAGAGGGCGTCGCCGTCATCGGCCGAATGATGGGCTTTGTCGCCTATGCCGATTTCGCCGAAGCGCTGTTGAAGCGGCTCGATGTCGTGCAGAGCCATTATGCGAGGCTTTTCGAAAGCGCGCCGGCGCTTACCTCGTCGGCCGGCAATCTCGTCTTCACCGGCGACGACGACGATCCGGGCACGATCGAGACGATCGCCGCGATGGGCTTTTCGAATCCGAAGACGGTGACGGCGACCATTCGCGGCTGGCATTTCGGCCGTTATGCGGCGACGCGCTCCACCGTGGCGCGCGAACGCCTGACCGAACTGACGCCGATCATGCTCGAAGCGATGGCGGCGACGGAGAACGCAGACGCCGCCTTTCTCGCCTTCGACAAGCTCATCTCGAAATTGCCGGCCGGCGTGCAACTCTTCTCGCTGCTGGTTTCGCAGCCGCGGCTCCTCAACCTGCTCGCCGCGATCATGGGCGCGGCGCCGAAACTGGCGGAGACCATTTCGCGCCGGCCGCGCGTATTGGACGCGCTTCTCGAACCGGCGTTCTTCGAAAGCGTGCCGTCGCAGGCGGAGCTTGATCAGCGGCTTGCGGAGCAGCTCTCGGAGGCGCGCTCCTATGAAGACGTGCTCGACCGCGCCCGCATCTTCGGCCAGGAGCAGAAATTCCTCATCGGCGTGCGTATCCTCACCGGCTCGGCCTCCGTGGCGGAAGCCGGTTTGGCCTATACGCGACTGGCTGAGACGCTGATTTCCCGGCTCTTCGCGCTGGTCTGTGACGAATTCGCCAGAGTCCATGGAACCATCGAGGGCGGCGCAGCAGCAGTCGTCGCCATGGGCAAGCTCGGGGGACGCGAAATGACGGCGTCTTCCGATCTCGATCTGATGCTGCTTTACGACGCCGATCCGCTGGCGGAATCGAAAGGCGGCGGGCGGCCGATTTCCACACAACAATATTACGGCCGACTGACGCAGCGACTGATCAGCGCCCTATCCGCGCCCATGGCCGAGGGTCTCCTCTACGAAGTCGATTTTCGCCTGCGGCCTTCGGGCAACAGCGGCCCGATCGCAGTGAGCCTCAAAGCCTTCTCGGACTACCACGCCCATGAGGCCTGGACCTGGGAGCATATGGCCCTGACCCGCGCCCGCGTCATCGCCGGTCCCGATGCCTTCGCAAATCGGGCCGATGCGGCGATCCGCGCCGCGCTGACGCGGCCCTGCGACCCGGAAAAACTGAAGGACGACGTCTTGTCGATGCGCTGCAGGATCGAAAAGGAGAAGGGGTCTGGAAACCCTTGGGAGGTCAAGCAGGTTCCCGGCGGGCTCGTCGACATCGAGTTCATCGCGCAATATCTGATGCTGCTCCACGGCCCCCTGCATCCCGAGCTTTATTCGACGACCGTCACGGACGCCCTTCAGAATCTCAAGGACGCCGGCTTTCTCGACGTGGGCGCGGCTGAGGCGCTGACGGCGGCGTCACGACTTTATCAGGGCCTGACCCAATTGCTGCGCCTTGCCGTCGACGAAGCTTTCCGTCCCGCCGA
This sequence comes from Alphaproteobacteria bacterium, assembly GCA_016869435.1. Lineage (GTDB taxonomy): Bacteria > Pseudomonadota > Alphaproteobacteria > Rhizobiales > Beijerinckiaceae > Methylocystis. Next base: position 119,364 of record VGEB01000001.1, read on the forward strand.
CGCGCCGCGCGGACTGACTGAACTGCTGCTGCGAGTCGGCGACGCGCCCGACCTTTCCAATCTCGAAGCCCTGCTCGTCGACACGCAGCGAAGGACCCGGGAAATTTTCACGAATGTCGTCGGAGAGGTCGCCGAGCGCCCGATTTCGGCCTGAGCGGGAGTTGTCAGATCGGGCCGCTCGGGCATAGATACGCCGGATTCCTCGCGCAGGAGCTTTCCCGCCGGCGGCGACGGCCGCTTTGTTCAAGGCCGCCCTGGCCCTTTTTTTGGAGCACATCATGTCTCACGCCCGCAAGAATGAGCGTTCTCTCGCCCGCGCCGCGCTCGGAGCGACCGCGCTCGCGGCCCTGCTGGCGATGAGCGCCGCCGGCGCGACGACTGCGACGGCGAAAACGCTCGCCAAGGTCAATGGCGTCGAGATCACGGACGAAGACATGAAGCTCGCGATGGAGGATCTCGGCCCCGCCATTCCGCGCCAGCTCGAAGGCAAGGCGCGCGAAACTTATGTTCTCGATTTTCTCATCGATGAGCAGCTCGTCGTGCAAAAGGCGCAGGCCGACAAGGTCGCCGAAACGCCGGAATTCGCCAAGAAGCTGGGCTACCTGCGTGACAAGGCGCTGATGGAGACCCTGCTCGGCAACGTCGCCCAAAAGGCCGCGACCGAAGCGGCGATCAAGCAGGCCTATGACGAGGCGGCGAAAAACCAGAAGCCGGATACCGAGTATCACGCGCACCACATTCTGGTGCCGACTGAAGAAGAGGCGAAGGCTGCGCTCAAGCGCGTCAAGGGCGGCGAGGATTTCGGCAAAGTCGCCACCGAACTTTCGAAGGACCCTGGCGCTAAGGGCGGCGACCTCGGCTGGTTTACCAAGGACCGCATGGTGCCGGAGTTTGGCGATGCTGCGGCGAAGCTGCAGCCGGGCCAGATTTCCGATCCGATCAAGACGCAGTTTGGTTGGCACATCATCAGGCTGGACGAGAAGCGTCCGAAAGTTTTTCCGCCGCTCGATCAGGTCAAGGATCAGGTCGCCCGCTACGTGGTGCAGAAGGCGCAGAGCGAACTCGTCATGAAGCTGCGTGAAGGCTCGAAGATCGAACGCGCCGACCAGCCGGCCGAGGGCGCGCCCGGCGCCAAACCGGCGGAAGGCGCCAAGCCAGCCGAACCGCCGAAGAAGAAGTAGTCCGGAAGAGCTTTTCTTCGTTTGAGGGCAGGAACGTCCCGCCGCCCGAAAATCTGTTCCGTAGCGAAGCCTTGACGCGGACGGCAAGCGCCGGGCAAATCCGCGCAGGTCCACTCCGATGTGCAAGGCTTCGCTATGGCTCACGACGCCCCGGTCTCCCCGCTCGCGCCGAAATCAGTCCCCGAGATCCCGCCGCTTGACGGCGTGCGCTTCGCCGTCGGCGCCGCAGGCGTGCGCTATGCCGGACGCACCGACGTGATGCTGGCCCTGCTCGACGCCGGAACGACGGTCGCGGGCGTCTTTACCAAGTCCAAGTGCCCGTCGGCGCCGGTCGACTGGTGCCGCGAGCGTATCAAGGGCGGCAAGGCCCGCGCGCTGCTGGTCAACTCGGGAAACGCCAACGCCTTCACCGGCAAGACCGGCGCACAGGCGGTCAAATTCTCGGCGAAACTCGCCGCCGCGGCGACGGGGTCGCCCGAACGCCAGATTTTCCTCGCTTCCACCGGCGTCATCGGCGAGCCGCTCGATGCGCATAAATTCGACGGCCTGCTGGAGAAGCTCGTCGAAGGCGCGCGGCCGGACGGCTGGCAAGACGCAGCGCGCGCGATCATGACCACCGACACCTATCCGAAGCTATCGACGCGCATAGCGACGATCGGCGGCGTCGAGGTAACGATCAGCGGCTTCGCCAAGGGCGCGGGAATGATCGCGCCCGACATGGCGACGATGCTCGCCTTCGTCTTCACCGACGCGGCGATCGGCACGGAGGCGCTGCAGGCGTTGCTCGAAAGCGGCGCCAAGAGAAGCTTCAACGCCATCACCGTCGACGGCGACACCTCGACCTCCGACACGCTGCTGCTCTTTGCGACGGGCGCGGCGAAGAAACGCGGCGCGCCGAAGATCGAAAAGGCGAGCGACAAGCGGCTCGCCGATTTCAAGCGCGCGCTGGACGCGGTGCTGCTCGACCTCGCTCATCAGGTGGTGAAGGACGGCGAAGGGGCGCGCAAATTCGTCGAAGTAGCGGTGACCGGCGCCGACAGCGCCAAGGCGGCGAAGCGCGTGGCCTTTTCGATCGCCAATTCGCCGCTGGTGAAGACCGCGATCGCCGGCGAAGACGCCAATTGGGGGCGCATCGTCATGGCGGTCGGCAAGGCCGGCGAAAAGGCGGACCGCGACAGGCTCGCCATCTGGTTCGGCGGCGTGCGCGTCGCGCACAAAGGTTTGCGCGATCCCGACTATGACGAAGCGGAAGTTTCCCGCATCATGAAGCGCGACGAAATCGTCATTAATGTCGATCTTGGATTGGGCAAGGGCGCGGCGACGGTATGGACGTGCGACCTCACCAAGGACTATGTCGCGATCAACGGCGACTACCGAAGCTGATCATGGCGTTCGCGAACGCAATTATTGGCCGATATGGTGAAAGGCGCGAAGCCGGCGGCGAAATCCTCGCACAGGACCGCGGAGCAGGTTGATATTGCGCTGGAATCTAGTCGGGCGCTTGAGGATCTGCCCGTGGGCGGCTCCCTCCCGCCGCCGCGACCGACGGGGCGCTGCGGGGCGGTAGGAACGCAGCGCGGTCGTCAGGACGATATCTGACGTGCTAGACTGCCTGATCGCCGCCGAAGCGCCGGGCCGGACGAACGCCCTGCCGCGTTGGAGACGGTAAAGGTTTGCGATCTGCGTTTGTCGTGGAACGTCGTGCTCATGCGTTGGGTCAAACTCCTCTTTGTCGCGCCGCTCGCCATGCTTTCCGCATGCAACACCGCGCGCGGCCCGGAGCCCGGCGTTGGCTTCGATCCCGCGCAGGCGAGTTATATCAGGGCGCCCGGCAGGGGCGTCATCGCCGGACAAGCTTTTCTGCGCGACGTTTCCGGAAAATCAAATGTGCGCTACGCCGCTGGCGAGACGGTGAGGCTGATACCCGCGACGACTTATGCGCAAGAGCGAATCAAGAAGTTCTATGGCTCGGTGAAATTTTTGCCGGCCGCGTCGATTCCAAAGGTGGATCCGGACACGCAATACGCTTCTCTGACTCGCACGACTACCGTGGAATCAAACGGCCGCTTTACATTCGAGAATGTCGCGCCCGGGCGTTACTATCTCACCACGCAGCTCATCTGGAAGCCAAAAGATTCGACTTCGTCTGAAGGCGGCGCGATGTATGAGGAGGTGACGCTCACCGGCGCGGAAAACGGTCCGGTAAAGGTCATTCTCTCCGGTAATTGAGTCCGCCCGTGTCTCTCCTTCTCGTCGTGGCGGCGGCGCTCGTCGACGCCGACAACCGCGTGCTCATCGCCCAGCGTCCTGAAGGCAAGACGCTCGCAGGATTATGGGAATTTCCGGGCGGCAAGCTTCATCCCGGCGAACGGCCGGAGGAAGCGTTGGCGCGCGAACTCGAAGAGGAACTTGGCGTGCGGGTCTGCGCGCCCTGTCTCGCGCCGCTGACCTTCGCAAGCCACGCCTATGATGATTTTCATCTTCTGATGCCGCTTTATGTCTGCCGTAAGTGGGAAGGATTCGTCGCGCCGGCGGAAGGACAGGCGGTGCGATGGGCGCGCGCCCGCGAATTGCGCAACTATCCGATGCCGCCCGCCGATGCGCCGCTGATCGGCCCGCTCATCGATTTGCTGGGGTGAACAAAATGGTAATCGCATGGGTTTGGAGACGCTGCGATGTTCACGCAAACCAATCAGCGTGGCCCCGACCGCCGCGCCCGCTACGCGGCCGGGAAAGCTCTACGCCAGATCGTCCCGCGTGAACGGCTGGCGGATTTTACGCCTCCCGCAAACCGCAACGCCGCGGCGATCATCGCCGAAACCGAACGTGATCGAATCCAAGCCCTGCTTCCGCTTCGCCGCAAATCCATGGCGGAGTCGCCGCACGCATTTCTGCGCGGCGCCGCTGACGTCATGGCCGCCGATCTTGCGACGCAGGCGGCTCCCGGCATTCGTGCGCAAGTCTGCGGCGATTGCCACCTCATGAATTTCGGCGCCTTCATCTCGCCGGAGGGACATGCGCTGTTCGACGTGAATGATTTCGACGAGACGCTGCCAAATGTCGATGTCACCATCGATCTGCGGCGCTTGGCGACAAGCGTCGTCGTCGCGGCGCTCGGCGCCGATAAGAGCAGGCAAGCCGCAAGATCCATGGCTCGATCCGCCGTCAAGGCATACCGCCGGGGCATGATTGAACTTGCCGGTTTGTCGCCGCTTCAGGCGTGGAATACGCGTGTGCCGCTGCGCGACGTCGTCGCCCAGCTCCGCAATCGGGTTCTTCTCGGCGCCGTCCACGCCGCGATCGCGTCGCATCGCGACGAAGACGACTTCGCTGATAATTTTCCAAAGGTGGCGAAGGATTCCTGCGGCGACTGGCGCGTCGAGGATAAGCCGCCGCGGCTCTTCCATCTGGATGATGGCGTCGCCAGTCAATTCGATCTGAACGGCCTCATCGCCGCCGCCTTCGCAAACTTGCCGCTGCAGGTCGCCAGTCTATTGCGTCGCTACCGTTTGTGCGACATCGCTTTCAAGGCGGTCGGCGTCGGCAGCGTCGGCGCTTATTGCACGATCGCGCTGTTCATGAGCGCCGACGACGAACGGCTCTTCCTTCAAATCAAGGAGGCGAAACGCTCGGTGCTGGAGCGCTTCGGCCTTGGCGCATGGACAGGCGCGCAGGGCGAGCGCGTCGTCGAGGGTCAGCGCATGATGCAGGCGGCGTCCGACATATTTCTTGGTGCGATGCTCGACCCCGCGTCCAAGCGAGAATTCTACATGCGCCAGCTGAAGACCCGTCGTCTTGGCGGACTTACGGAAGTGATGCAGCGCCATGATCTGCTAAATTACGCGAAACTCTGCGGGCGCACTTTGGCGCGCGCGCATGCGCGTTCCTCCGACGCCGCGACTCTTGCAGGCTACACGGGAAAGAGCGAAGCCTTCGACGATGCGCTCGCGTCCTTCGCGATGCTCTATGCGCGGCAGAACGCGAAGGACTACGAAGCATTCCGTGCGCAGCGAAACGACGCGCCTACTCTTCCCTGACCGTCGCGTAGGTCGCGGGAATCGACAGCGTCCAGATCAGCCCGTCGGGCGGGAAATTCAGCGTCGCCGTTCCGTCGAGCGCCTGGGCGACAAGGCGCTTGATGACTTTATGGCCAAAGCCTTCGCGCGGCGGCATCGCCACCGCCGGACCGCCGCTCTCGCGCCATTCGATATTGAGCCGCCCGTCTTCGAAGCGCCACGTCAGCGAGACGGCGCCCTCGGGCCGCGAGAGACCGCCAAAGCTCAGCGCGTTGGTCGCGAGTTCGTGCAAAGCGAGGCCGATGTTCTGCGCAGCCTCCGGCTTCAACATTATCCGAGGCCCGTCGATCTTGGCGCGCGCCGGCAGGTCGCCCCGCGCCACGTCCATGCAGTAGGCGAGCTGAGCGCGCACCAGGTCGCACATCGAGGCGCCGCGCCAGTCCTGCGACACGAGCAGATCATGCGCCATGGACAACGCCTGCAACCGCGCGGCGAATTTGCGCTGGAATTCTTCAAGCGAGGGGGAACCGGCGGCGGTCTGCCGCGACATCGCCTGCACCACGGCGAGGAGATTCTTCGAACGATGGACGAGTTCGCGCAGCAGCACGCGCACATGCTGCTCGCGCTGCTTGCGCGGCGTGATGTCGCGCGCGGTGCCAAGAATGCGCACCGCCCTGCCGTCCTCGAAAAAGGTGCGGCCGCGCACCGAAACCCAGCGCTCGATGCGGTCGGTCTGTCCGATGACGCGATATTCGATCTCGTAATCGCCCTCGTGATTTGGATCGAGGGCGACGCCGACCGCTTCCTTCGTGCGCTTCTTGTCCTGTGGGTGCAGCGCGCTGCGGAAAATCTCGAAACTTGCCGGCACGCCCTCGGGCAGGCCCCACAGTCGGCGCACCCGCTCGTCGATATGCACCTCGCCCGTCAGGAGATTCCAATCCCAGATGCCGGTGCGCCCGGCGTCGAGCGCAAGCTGCATCCGCTCCAGAGCGAAGGCCTGCTCGTCGCAGAACGACCGCGCATGGCGCGCGTCATCTGTCTCTAAGCGAATTTCCGTGTCGGTCATTCGGCGCCTATCGGTCTGTTGGGATGGCCGCCATCTTAGCTCCAGACGCGGCGCGGCGCGAGGGGCTAGATATCGACCAGTTCCGTCGCGAAGGCGGCGCGTTCCTGAATGAAGGCGAAGCGCGCTTCCGGCTTGTTTCCCATCAGCCGCTCAACGCAATCCGCCGTCTCCTCGCGATCCTCGGGTTCGACGATGACCTTGAGGAGCGTGCGCTTTCCAGGGTCCATGGTGGTTTCCTTCAGCTGAGCCGCGCTCATTTCGCCCAGCCCCTTGAAGCGGCTCGTCTCGATTTTTCCTTTCCCGGTTAGCTCCTTGCGGATCAGTTCCTCACGGTGCTCGTTGTCCCGCGCGTAGACGGTCTTCGCGCCTTGCGTCAGCTTATAGAGCGGCGGCTGCGCCAGATAGAGATGGCCGTTTTCGATGAGCCGTGGCATCTGCCGATAGAAGAAGGTGATGAGCAGCGACGCGATATGGGCGCCGTCGACGTCGGCGTCGGTCATCACGATCACCTTCTCATAGCGCAGATCCTCGTCACGGTAATGCGCGCCCAATCCACTGCCGAGCGCCTGGGTCAGATCGGCGAGCTGTTGATTGGCGAGGAGCTTGTCTTTGGTCGCCGAGGCGACGTTTAGAATCTTGCCCCGCAACGGCAGGATCGCCTGCGTCGTGCGGTTGCGCGCTTCCTTCGCCGAGCCGCCGGCGGAATCGCCTTCGACGATGAACAGCTCCGAGCCCTGCGCCGAATTATTGGTGCAGTCGACGAGCTTGCCCGGCAACCGCAGCTTTCGGGTCGCCGTTTTGCGGGCGATGTCCTTTTCGGCGCGGCGGCGCTGGCGTTCCTCGGCGCGCTCGACAGCGAAGTCGAGCAGTTTATTGGCCTGCGAGGGCGCGCCGGCAAGCCAATGGTCGAAGGCGTCGCGCACCGCGCTCTCGACGATTCGCGACGCCTCGGCGCTCATCAGTCGGCTCTTGTTTTGGCCCTGGAACTCGGGCTCGCGAATGAAGACGGAGATCATCGCGGCCGACTGGCCCATGAGGTCGTCGGCGGAAATGTCCTTGGCGCGCTTCGCCTGTCCGACGCGCTCGGCGTGGTCCTTGAGCGCCTTCAACAGCGCGGCGCGAAAACCCGCTTCATGCGTGCCGCCATCCGGCGTCGGGATGGTATTGCAATAGGAGTGGACGAAGCCGTCGTCCTCGGCGAGCCAGGACACTGCCCATTCGAGCGAACCATGTCCGCCTTCGCGCGTGATCTTGCCGATGAACGGCTGATCGGTGACGAGCTCCTTGCCGTGAATTTCGCGCGCCAGATAGTCCTTCAGCCCGCCGGGAAAGCGCAGCACCGCCTCATGCGGCGTGTCGGCGCCGGGTTCGATCAGCGAAGGATCGCAGCGCCAGCGGATTTCGACGCCGCCGAAGAGATAGGCTTTGGAGCGCGACATGCGGAAGAGCCGCGCCGGCTTCCAATGCGCGCCCGCGCCGAAAATCTGGGCATCGGGCTTGAAGCGCACCTTGGTGCCGCGACGATTGGCGATGCGCCCGAGTGACGTGAGCTTGCCGAGCGGCTCTCCCCGCGAAAACTCCTGACGGTAGAGTTCGCCGCCCGTCGCGACTTCCACGTCGAGCTTCTCGGACAGCGCATTGACGACCGAGACGCCGACGCCATGCAGACCGCCGGAGGTCTGATAGGCGCCGCTGTCGAATTTGCCGCCGGCGTGAAGCGTCGTCATCACTACTTCCAGCGCCGATTTCTTCGGAAATTTCGGATGCGGGTCGACCGGAATGCCGCGGCCGTTGTCGACGACCGTGAGCCAGCCGCCGGCTTCCAGCGTCACTTCGATGAAAGTGGCGTGACCCGCCACCGCCTCATCCATGGCGTTGTCCAGCACTTCGGCGAAGAGGTGGTGCATCGCCGCCTCGTCGGTGCCGCCGATATACATGCCGGGGCGCCGGCGGACGGGCTCCAGCCCCTCCAGCACTTCGATCGAAGCTGCCGAATATTCGGCAGGGCCGCGCTTCGCGGCGGGTTTCGCTGGGGGCGTCTTGCGCGCCGCGCCGCTGAAAAGATCAGGTCTTGAAGCCATGAGCCATATTAGCGCGATTCGGGGAACGGAGGCGCGGTTAAGGCTTAGCCAGTGGTTTTCGCGCCGGACGCGATTTACAATAGCCAACCGAGCCGCACCAGCGCCTCAGACGCCCACAGGGTTATGATTTCGCTCGGAGGCCTTTCAACATGATCATGATCGTCATCGCGCTGCTCAGCGTGGTTCTGCCGCTCGTTCATCTCGCGGTGAGCAAAGTCCCGAGGACTCGCGCCCGCGTCATTCGCCTGCTGCTGGTCTACGCGCTTGTGCTGGACGTGGGCGTCATCGGATTCGTCTTGGGCTTCATCCCTCATATTTTCTTCGCCGACGCGACGGCGAAGAGCATCGGCTGGCCCCCGGGAAACCCGTTTCAGTTCGAGGTCGGATTCCACGACGGCGGCTGGGGAATTCTCGGCTTTCTCAGCCTGTGGATCGGCGGCTCGTTCTGGATCGCGACCGGACTCGGCTGGTCCTTCTTCCTGCTTGGCGCGACCTACGGCCACGTCATGCAGACGCTGCGCGAAGGCGATTTCGCGCCTTATAATTTCTTCACGATTTTTTCGGACGGCTTCATCGCCTTTTGGCTGCTTCTGCTCCTCTTCCTCTATTGGCGCTGGGGAATTTGGAAAGAGGACCGCGCCGCCCATGGATAGAGCACGTTCATAACTTTTCGATTCTCGCGGCAGCGCTCACAGAGGCGCCGGAGCGGCTTAGGTCGAAAACAGTCTCGCGCCGTCAACTCGCCAGCGCGAATTTCTCCGCCTGCTCCAGATCGACCGAGACAAGCTGCGAGATGCCGCGCTCGGCCTGCGTCACGCCGAACAGCCGGTCCATGCGCGCCATGGTGATCGGATTATGGGTGATGGTGACGAAGCGCGTGTCGGTTTTCTTGCGCATCTCTTCCAGAAGATCGCAGAAGCGCTCGACATTGCTGTCGTCGAGCGGCGCGTCGACCTCGTCGAGCACGCAGATCGGCGCAGGATTGGTGAGGAACACTGCGAAAATCAGCGACATGGCGGTCAACGCCTGTTCGCCGCCCGAAAGCAGCGTCATCGTCGTCGGCTTCTTGCCCGGCGGGCGCGCGAGAATGTCGAGGCCGGCCTCAAGCGGATCATCGCTTTCGACGAGCTGCAATTCCGCCGAGCCGCCGTCGAAGAGCAGCGTGAACAGCTCCTTGAAATGGTCGTTGACCTTGTCGAAGGCGGCGAGCATGCGCTCGCGGCCTTCCTTGTTGAGACTGGCGATGGCGGCGCGCAGCTTCTTGATCGCCTCGGAAAGATCGTCGCGTTCGGCGATCATCTTTTCGCGCTGCGCCTCGACCTCAGTGAGTTCGTCCTCGGCGCGCAGATTGACGGCGCCGAGCCGCTCGCGATCGGCGCGCAGATTCTCTAACCGGCGTTCGATGTCAGCGATGTCAGGCAGGTCGGCGCCGTCCTTGACCTCGGCGAGTTCGGCGAGCGCCTGCGGCGTCGATTCGAGGTCATGCGCGATCGCCCGCTCGACATCGGCGGCGCGCTGACGGGCAGCGTCCAGCTGCGCTTCGCTGCGCGCCATTTCTTCGCGCGCCGCGCTCATCGCCTCCAGCGCCGCCCGGGCGGCGCGGTCGGCCTCGGCGAGGCGCGTCTCGGCGGCGGCGCGCGCGTCGGAAGCGTCGCGGCGCGCGGCCTCGGCCTCTTCGAGCGCGTTCATCAGCGCGCGGCGCTGGCCGATGAAGGCGTCGGGCGCGTCGCTCAATCGCGCGTGTTCCTCTTGCGCCGTCGCGAGTCGCTCTTCGATCTCGCCGATGCGGTCCTGCGCGCGGTCGCGGCGCTGCGCCCATGACGCGGTTTCGCGCGCGATCGCCGCCAGACGCGCATCGCGCGCCGCGCGCTCGTGGCGAAGCGACGCCAGCGCGGCCCGCGCCTCGCCGGCCTGGGCGCGCTCGGCCATAGCGCGACCGCGCAAATTCTCCAGAGCGCCGGCGAGGAAGGCCGGCTCTTCAAGGTCGTCGAGCGCCTGCGTCACGCCGGCGCGCTTCTGCGCGGCCTCATCGCGGTTGGCGAGCGTCTGCGCCTTGGCTTCCTGCAGCGCGGACAGGCGCTGGGCGATCTGGGCCTGACGACGCTCCGCCGTCGAATGGCGCTCGCGCGCTTCCTCCATCAGGGCGCGGTCGCGGCGCTGGGCGTCGCGCGCGGCAACGTCGGCCTTGGCCGCCTCTTTCGCGGCCTCGCGGGCGGCGGTTAACTCTTCGGCGAGCGCATCGGCCGTTTCGCGCGCAGCGGCGGCCTCGACCCGAAGATCCGCGAGCCGATTCTTCTCGGCGAGACGGCGCGCGGCGGCGGTCGGCGCTTCGGCGGCCTGGGTGAAGCCGTCCCAGCGCCACAGATCGCCCTCCTTGGAGACGAGCCGCTGGCCGGGTTTCAACAGCTTGCGCAGGCTTTCGCCCTCGGCGCGCAGCACGACGCCGATCTGCGCCAGACGCCGGCGCAGCGCCGGCGGCGCGTCGACACGCTCGCCGAGCGCGCGAACGCCATTGGGCAGGGCGGGATCGCCCTCGCCCGAGGTCGTCGACCAATGCGCCGGCGCCGAATCTTCGGCGGAAGCGTCGAGATCATCGCCGAGCGCCGCGCCGAGCGCGGTCTCATAGCCCTTCTCGACGGTCATGCTCTCGACCACCGGCGCCCAGAGGCCGCCGGAGCCCGTCTGCAACAGATGGTCGAGCGTGCGCGTCTCGGTCTCGAGCCGCTGGGCGCGCAGCGCCGCCTGCTCCAGGGGCGCGCGCGCGACGGTCTCGGCCTCGCGCGCTTGGCGGTAGGCGGCTTCGGCCTCATGGGCGGTTTCTTCAGCGCCGCGCATGTCCTGCGCCGCCTGTTCCACGGCCTTGGCCAGACGCTCGACCTCCTCGGCGCCGCCGCCCTGCCCGGCGATCAGCGCGAATTCGGTCTCGATGCGGGTCAGCTCCGCCTCGAATCGCGCGACCCGTTGATTTTCATCGCGCAGCGCCGCCTCCAACGCCGCCCGCTTGGCGTTGACGCCGGCGAGCTGCTCCTGCGCGCTGGAGAGGTCGGCCTCGGTCGCCGCCAGCGCCGCCTCGATCTCGTTAAGCCGCGCTTGCGCCTCGGTTTCACGCTCGGCGTCGCGGGCGTCGCCGCCCTGAAGCTCGGCCCGCTCTTCCTCGAGCCGGTCGGCGACCTCCGCGGCGTCCTGGATCAGCGCGCGTTCGCGTTCGAGATCGCGGCCGAACTGCTCGATATGGCGCTGAAGCTCGGCGATTCGCTCCTTGGCGCGCCGCTCGTCGGCCTCTAGCGCTTGACGCGCGACGACGAGACGATGCAGCGCCGCGCCGGCCTCCGCCTCCCTCTCGCGCAGCGGCGGCAGCTCATGCGCAGCGACGGCCTGGAATTTCGCCGCCTCGGCCTGCTCCAGCGTGCGCTCCTGAACGCTGGTTCGACTGGCGTCGAGCTTCTCGGAGGCGGCCTGCAGCTGTTCGGCGGCGAGCTGATAGGCGACAAGCGCGGCGAGCGCCTCGTTCTTGCGGATTTGCGCCGCGAGGCCGCGGTATTTCGTCGCCTGGCGCGCCTGACGCTTCAGGCTGTCGGCCTGGCTGTCGACCTGCTTCAGCACGTCTTCCAGGCGCGTGAGATTTTCCGACGCGGCGTTGAGGCGCAGTTCGGCCTCGTGCCGGCGCGAGTGGAGGCCGGCGACGCCGGCGGCGTCCTCGAGAATGCGGCGGCGCGACTGGGGCTTGGCCGAGATGATCTCGCCAATCTGGCCTTGGCGCACGAGCGAGGGCGAGCGCGCGCCGGTGGCCGCGTCGGCGAACAGAATTTGCACGTCGCGGGCGCGCACTTCGCGCCCGTTGATTCGATAGGTGGAGCCCTGCTCGCGCTCGATTCGCCGCGTCACCTCGATCGAATCGGCGTCATTGAAGGCGGCGGGGGCGGTGCGCGAGGAATTGTCGAGCACAAGCCCGACCTCGGCGAGGTTGCGCGCCGGGCGGGAGCCGCCGCCAGAGAAAATCACGTCGTCCATGCCGGACGCGCGCATGTTTTTATAGGAGTTTTCGCCCATCACCCAGCGCAGCGCCTCGACCAGATTCGACTTGCCGCAGCCGTTCGGCCCGACGACGCCGGTCAGGCCCGGCTCGATCAGGAAATCGGTCGGTTCGCAGAAGCTCTTGAAGCCCAGAAGGCGCAGGCG
>VGEB01000002.1 GCA_016869435.1 Alphaproteobacteria bacterium
AATCACCCGGGCGGGATCATTCCGTCGCAGGGGGGCGGGATCATCTCGGAATCGGGGGGCGCCATCATTCCGTAACGGGTGGGCGCCTTCATCTCGTTTTAGGGGGCGCCATCAAGCGGAATCAGCAAGCGTTTCGAGCGCCTCGCTGAGGAACTCCTCTATCGAGTCCTGGTCGATACAATGACGAAGGAAGGCCCGTGTGCCGGCGATCGACGTCGGCGCCGTTGCGAGAAACGCGTCGAGCGCCTCGTTTGAATTTTGCTGGGCCGCCGCAAACTCGGCGTGATCTTCCATCGTGATGACCCGCTGCTCCTCTCGGGCGTCGACTTCATCCGTAAGTTTGCAGGCCGCGCAATAGCGGATCTCCGCAGTGGCATGGCGCTCGATCGCGGCGAAGATCGGATCGGGGTCCGAAGCCGCGCAAGCAACGGCGGGAAGTGAGGCGACAGGTGCCGCGGCGAGGCCGGCCATTATGGCGCGGCGAGTGGTTTGAGGGGCGGTCATGATTTGGCTCTCCAGATGCTTATAGAGCGCTTATATTCGCTCTACGGCTGCGATCAGGAAGCCGGGAAAATTGGAGCAACTATCTGATTTAATTGGTGAGCGCGCCGGGGCTCGAACCCGGGACCCCCTGATTAAAAGTCAGGTGCTCTACCGACTGAGCTACGCGCTCGCTTTTAGCGGCGGCGGATTGACGCCGCCGAAGTCGACTGAGCGGGTCGGTCCGTTCGGCCGCGCGGGTCTTCCCCGCGTTTGCGATCAACTACCGGCGGGCGGCGGGGCGGTCAACCCCGGCGGCCTCGCGCCGCTTACTCCGTCAGCTTGGCGAAAAGCGCCACGATGCCGAAGAGAACGGCTGACACCACCGTCGTGATCGCGGCCTTCTTGAGAATATCCGGCGATGCTGGAGCGCCACGGTCGGCGCCTTCGGGAAGCTCATCCTCTTCGGAGGATCGGACGCCGAGCGGCAGCACGGCGAACAGCACGATCCACCAGATCGTCAGGTAGATCGCCGCAGCGAGCGGCAGTGAAAAGGGCATCAGGCCTGCTCGAGTTCGATCAGCGCGCCGCAGAAATCCTTGGGATGGAGAAACAGCACGGGCTTGCCGTGCGCGCCGATTCTCGGCTCCCCATCGCCCAAAACGCGTGCGCCGGAGGCCTTGAGTTGTTCGCGCGCTTCGAGAATGTTCTCGACCTCGTAGCAGATATGGTGGATGCCGCCGGCCGGATTCTTCGCAACGAAGCCGGCGATCGGCGAGTTTTCTCCAAAGGGCTCCAGCAACTCGATCTTGGTGTTGGGCAATTCGACGAAAACGACCGTGACGCCGTGCTCCGCGAGGTTTTCTGGCGCCGACACTTTCGCGCCGAGGGCGTCGCGATAGACGGCGGAAGCCCTTTCGACGTTATCGACGGCGATCGCGACATGGTTCAGACGGCCGATCATTTTCACCTTCCGGAAAGATGCAGTGCTGCGGCAATAAGCGTTGAGGCGCGCGATTTCAACCAGCGGAGCGCGCCTCGGCCTGCGGCGCGCGGCCCAGCCCGTCAATCGCGGCGCGCAAGGACGCCAGACGCGGATCGACTCGGACGAAGGAGCTCCATGGGCAGCCTTCGGCAACGCCGCGGCGAATGGCGTCGAGCGCGTGCGGACGCTTGCCGAGGGCGAAATACGCCGCACCGAGAAAGCAGGGCGGCGCGTAGAGTTCGGCGTCGTCGATCAGCCGTCCGATGAGCGCTTCGGCTTCTTTGGCTTTGCCAGCGCGCGCAAGCGCATAGGCCAGCACGCTCAATTGCAAGGGATCATCCGGGCTGGACGCGACCGCCCGGCGCGCCGCGCTCACGGCCTGATCGTGAAAGCCCTGTAGGCTGTAGGCGATGGACATCACGAGATGCAAAGTCGCGGCGTCGGGCCGCAGATCAACGCCGTCGCGCGCATAGCGGCGCGCCCGTTCGAGATCGCCGGCGCAGAGGATGAGCCAGGCGCGCATTGACAGCAGCCCCTGATCATGCGGCGAGTTGACGAGACCTTCTTCACAGTCGATGAGTCCCTCGTCGAGACGATCCACGACGGCGAGCAGCCAACTGCGATAGACGCGCGCCTTACCGTAGAGCGGATCCTCGGCGACCGCTTGGTCGAGGAGCCGGAGTCCCTCGGCGATCTTGCCTTTGAGCGCGCCACGGGCCCATCCGAGAACGGCCCGCGCCGGCGTATGGTCTGGCGCCGCGGCAAGCGCCCGGCCGGCAAAGTCTTCAATCATCGCCGCCGCCTCGGCGGGACGAAGAAATCCGCGCGCGACGCGCCCGGCGGCGATATCCGCGGCAAGCGCCCAGACCGATGGATTGCCCGGGTCGAGTTGGGCCGCTGAAGCGATCGCTTCCTGCGCGCGGGCGAAACCCTCACGCGTGCGGTTTCCGGCGAGTTCATAGGCGGTTTGCCAGAGGTCGAGTATATGCGGCTCGCTCGCCGCCAGCCGAGCGGGCTGAACGGCGTCCTGATCGACAGTTTCGACTTTGGCGCGAAGGCTGAGCCCCCGGCCATAAGCCGTGGCGACCAAATCTTCGCCGCCTGCCTCGCGCAGCGGTTTTCGCAGGAGATAGGCGCAGCGGTCGATGGAGTCGTCGGAGGCGGCGCGATCCGGCCAGAGGCGCGCGGCGATTTCGCTCTTGGTCACCAGGAGGCCCGGAGAGTCCAACAGCAGCTCGAGGAGTTGACGCGCCTGGGGGCCAAGGTGGATGCGCTCGCCGTCGCGCTGCAGTCCTCCCTGCCCACTGTAAGTAAATCCCGAGAATCGCTTGACCAATTCGCCCATGGAAGCCTCTGCGCCGCGATGATGGCAAGACGACGCGGCTTCGGCAAGAGGCGAAAAGGGTTAAGTCCTCAAAATCGCATAGTATTCCTAAGCCGTGTCCTCTCCGCCATTTGGGATTGTAAAATAAAAAACGCCGGACGTACCTCCGGTCCGGCGTTTGAGCTTTCCACATACGCAGAACGTTGGAAGGCTCGGCGCAGTCTATGCGCGCGCAAGGTGACGGCCGCGTGACGGCGGATGTTTCCGTTCAAATGCGGCGGCGCGCGGTCTGCTCCTCCTTGCCCCAGACGAACAGGGTGAGCGCCAGCACGCCGGCCGCGGCGATCAGAAAATAAGGCATTCGCGCCGACAGCGGCCGTCCGCCGACGGTGAAGGGGAACCGGGACACCCAATGCTCTCCGTGCGGCCCGTCGACCGTGACGATCCCGACGAATTCGCCGGGCTCCTTGAACACATGTTCGAAATTGAGCGTGCCCGCCGGATAGACCTTTGGCGGCAGATAGGCGACCGTCACCGCATCGAGTCGCCCCTGCTCCTCCCTTTCGCCGACGTCGCGAATGATGCGGAAATCCGTCGACATGTCGCGCATCTCGTCCTGAGCGTAATCCAGAACGAAAATCGTATCGCCGGTCACGGGAATGTCCTCGCAGAATCTATTGCGCGACGCGGCCGGCTGATAGCCCGAGAAATACATGAAGTCCGGTCCGACCTTCAGCAGACAGGCGTTCCGCTGACGTTGCATTGCGCCATGAGCGAGGGCGCCTGACCAAGACGCGCTCGCGAGCGTCAGGAGCGCCAGCAAGGAAAATGTGTAAAGGGGCTTCGACATGCCGTCCTCCAGATGCGGCGGCTGGACGACGCGGCTTAAGACGCGACTGCGAGCCGAACGGCCCGCGCTTGCCTGCCATCTTCCGCCTATCCAGCCGCATCCTGTTCAACTGCGCCGAGGGGACCTCACAAGGAACCTCGCCGCTCGAAACTTAAGCTTGCGCCTCCGACTTTGGTTCAATACCGGTTCACGCTAGACGCGCGCGAAAGGCTCTCGGGACAGAACGCGCCAGGAACGAAAAAGATGCGCCTCACATCCGAATTCGTCCTCACCGCGCTGCTTTCGCTTGCGGGAGGTTTGGCCCAAGCCGCCGATCTTAACGACTATCCCACCGCCGCGCGCGCCGACTATGTCTTTGGTTGCATGAAGGCGAACGGCGATACCCGCCTCTCACTGGACCAATGCTCGTGCTCCATAGACGTCATCGCGACCATTCTGCCCTATGAGCGCTATGTCGCCGCCGAGACCGTGGCGAGCGTCAACCAGCAGGCGGGGCAGGTCGGCGCGCTAATGCGCAATACTGACGCTGCGCGCGACGCGCTCCAGGAGCTGCGTCGCGCTCAGGCCGAGGCGCAGGTGCGGTGCTTCTAGAAGGTCATTCGATGCAGAAGCTGGAGAGATCATGCTTATTCTCATTGTCGGAATCGTCATTTTTCTCGGTATTCACACGCTTACGGCCTTTCGCGAAACGCGCGCGGGGCTGATCGAGCGCTACGGCCTGAGAGCCTATAAGGGCGCCTATGGGCTCGTCGCCGCCATCGGTTTGGCGCTCATCGTCTACGGCTTCATCCGCTATCGCGCGGAAGGCATGATTCAGATTTGGACGCCGCCGCAGTGGATGCATTATCTTGCGCCGCCGCTCGTCTGGTTCGCTTTCGTTGCGATCGCGAGCCGCCGCGCGCCTCCGGGGCGCATTCGCGGCTGGCTGCGCCATCCGATGCTTGTCGCGATAAAGAGCTGGGCGCTCGCTCATCTTCTCGTCAATGGCGATCTCGGAGGCATGATCCTGTTCGGATCGTTCCTCGCCTGGGCGGTCTTCGACCGCATCGCCCTCAAGAAGCGGGGTGACGGCGGCGCGCCGCGGATTTCCGAATTTACGCGCGGCGACGCGATTGCGGTCGGCGTCGGAACCGCGCTCTTCGCGATTGTGCTTTATCTGCACCCATGGCTCTTCGGCGCGCCGGCCATGCCCGCGTGAGTTCAACCGCACAGGTTCGGCGAATCTTACCAAGAAGCCATTGCAGGCGTTGGTAAGGGAAACAGCGTGTGCTTGCGGAAAGCGACGATGATCGCCTCCTCTTCGAGAGCGCGCACAATCGACGACGGCGCTAGCACGCGCCGTCCGCCGGGCGCGTCGCCGGCAGGACGGGAAAGCTCAAATGACCAGAGGCGAATTCGTTCTGCGTTCGGCAATTTTCATCGCGCTCGCCCTCCTGCCGTTTCTCATCTGGCTGCTCTTCAACGTCATTGTGCTTGCAACCGGCGCGGTGCTCGTCGCGACGCTCATTCATCTCGTCGCGACGCCGTTTCTCAAGCTCCGCCTGCCCCGCGGATTGGCGCTCGCGCTGTCGGGTCTGTTGATCGCGTCGATGTTTGGGGCGACCTTCTATCTCTTCGGCCGCACGATGGCGTCGGAGTTTCACGATGTGCTGCGCAGCGCCGAAGAGGCGGCCGATTCCATATCGCTCGCGATCAGCCGATCGGGATTGTCCGACTATCTGCCAAAATCGTTCAGCGAAAATATCTCGCTCTCGAGCCTGATCGGGCGGTCGTTCACCGTCAGCATCGAGGCCGTTCTCGGCGCGCTTGTCGCCTTTTCCGCGGGCGTCTTTCTTGCGAGCGAACCCAAGCTCTATAGCGAAGGCTTCACGCTGCTGTTTGCGCCCCGCTGGCGCGCCAGAGCGCGCGAAACGCTTGGCCATGTCTCCACTGCGCTACGCCGCTGGCTGCTCGGCCAGATGATCGAAATGGTGACGGTAGGCGTTATGGCAGGCGTGGCGGTGTGGCTTATTGGCCTGCCCTCGCCCATCGCGCTTGGCGCCATATCGGGTCTTTCGGAATTCATCCCCTATATCGGCCCGATTCTGGCGATCTTTCCATCGGTGGCGGTCGCGGCGACGATCGGACCTTACGCCATGCTTTGGACGATCCTCGCCTATCTCGCCATCCATCAGCTCGACGGCAACATGATCATGCCGCTCATCCAGCGGCAATTGGTGCGCGTGCCGCCGGCGCTGATGCTGATTTCGATCGCGCTGTTCGGCACGCTGTTCGGGCTTGGCGCGACGATTTTCGCCGCGCCGCTGACGGTGGTGATCTATGTCGCGGTGATCAAGCTCTATCTGCGCGACACGCTGGGCGAGCAGACGCCCTTGCCGGGGGAAAAGGCGCAAATACCCTCCCCTTGAGGGGGAAGCCGAGTGGATGCGTCGCCGTGGCGTAGCAATTGGACCGCTAGAGTTGCTCATGGATTGGCGCGCGCCCGTGATCGACTATTGCGAGCGACAGAACTTAGCCTTCTGGGCTGAGCCGGCGAACGCCATGAGCAACTTCGCCTTCGTCATCGCGGCTGCGGCCGCGTTTCATCTCTGGCGACGACGCGGCGGCGCAGACTATCCCGCGCTCGCGCTCATCATTGTCACGGCGTCGGTCGGCGTTGGCAGCTTCATCTTCCATACGATGGCGACACGCGGCGCCATGCTGCTCGACGTGATCCCCATTGCAATTTTCATCTACGGCTATTTCCTGCTGGCGCTGCGCCGTTTCTTCAGCCTGCCGATGGCGACGACGACGGCGATCACGCTCGCCTTCGCCGCGCTCTCGTATTTCGCCACGACAATCGACGCGCTGAACGGATCGGTCGGCTATCTACCGGCGCTTGGCGCGCTGTCGATCTTCGCCGCACTGCTTTGGCGACGCAGCGACGCGCGCAAAACTGCGCGCGCGCTCGCCGCCGCGGCGCTGCTCTTTTCCATCTCGCTTTTCTTTCGGACGATCGATCGCACGATCTGCCCCGCGGTTCCGCTCGGCGCGCATTTTGTCTGGCACTTCATGAACGCCTGCGTGCTATGGCTGCTGCTGCGCGCGGCGATTGTCGCCTGGCCGCGCCGCGACAATCAGGCGAGCCCGATCCAGAAGGCGAAGGAGCCGACGGCTGCGTGAGACGCGGTCAGCGGCCAAACGTTGCGGGTGAAGAGATAGGCGGTGCTCCAGGCGACTCCCGCGAGAAAAGTGTTGGCGAGTAGGACGGGATCGCCATAGGCCGCATGCATCAGCGAAAACACCGCCGAGGAAAACAGCACGTAATGGCGTCCGCTCATCTGCAGCCGATCGGCGATCAGCTTCGGGATCGACCGGCAGACGAGCTCCTGGCAGGGACTCGACGCCAGCACGTAAAAGGGCGCGAAGGCGATCCAATTCGGCGGCGGCAGCGAACGCTTCAGAAATTGCGCTTCGACGACGATCGCCGCGAGCAGAAGGCACGTCAGCGCGCCGCAGATCAGCCAGGCGCGCCCGCCTCTCGGCAGCCCAAGGCCGAGTTCGGCGAAGGAATAGCCGCCGAGCACGCAGGCGGCGACGCAGAGGCCTGAAACGACCAGCAGCGCTTCGAAGCGCAAATGAAAGGACATGGCGCCGCCGGCGATCGCGAGACTCGGCGCGAGGAGCAAAAGCAGGAAGGCGGCCAAAGGGGCCAGAGATCGCGCCGTGAGCGTCATAAAAGCGCAACAATTTCGACGCCGTCACAGTTCCGCGATCGCCCACGCCGCCATTTTGACGCGCCGCGGCGCCGAGTCAGGCGGCAGATGGGCGCATACTGGATAAAATCACATAATTACAACGATATACGCCAACGAGCCTCGCCTTGACTAAATCCTGGCCCGCAAATATGTTGCGCGCGGCTCGGAAGGATCGGCCGCAAGCCGAGAGTTTCGCGCCATCTCCCGAACGGTTCGACTTTCCCGTCGCGCGGCGTCGCGCCATCGTCAAATTTTGCGCGTGGCGCAATATGCGAGGCGGAGAGCGCCGATGAGCGACGAGAACGACGAGGACGCCGAGCGCGCTGCGCTCAACGCGCGGCTCGAAAAGCTCAACGCGGCCTTGCGCAAGGTCGATGAAGAGCAGGCCGCCGAGGCGGCGCCGCCGCCAGAGCGCAAAGGCTTTACGCGCGCCATGCGCGTGGGCCTCAACGCCTTCTCCGAATTCGTCGGGGCGGTGTTGGTCAGCGCGCTGATCGGCTGGCAGGTCGATAAGTGGCTCGGGACAGCGCCGTGGCTTCTGGTCGTCATGCTGGGACTGGGCGTCGCGGCAGGATTTTGGAACGTCTATCGCGTGGCGAAGCCGAAAGGCCCCGGCGAAGACTAAACGAGAGGCGCGTTGCAGCGCTTGAAGCGGGGCCGGGCGGCGACGTCCGGAAAGAGCGATGAATCCGGAAGAAGCAGCCGCCAAGCCCAATCCTATCGAGCAGTTCGAGCTGCATCGGCTGTGGCCTTTCGAGATCAACGGCGTCGAAACGTCCTTCACCAACGCCTCGCTGTTCATGCTGCTCGCCGCGCTCGGCGTCGTCGCGCTGATGATCCTTGCGACCTCAAAAAAGGCGATCGTGCCGGGCCGCGTGCAGGCGATGGCCGAGATGCTCTATGAATTCGTCGCCGGCATGGTGCGCCAGACCGCGGGAACTGAAGGGATGAAATTCTTCCCCTTCGTCTTCACGCTGTTCTCCTTCATCCTTATCGCCAATCTGATTGGTCTGGTTCCCTACACCTATTCGGTGACGAGCCAGATCGTGGTCACTTTCGCCTTCGCGGCCGTGGTGATTTCGCTCGTCGTCATTTACGGCCTCTATCGCCACGGCTTCGGCTTCCTCAATCTGTTCGTGCCGCATGGCGTGCCGCTGCCCGTGCTCGTCGTGCTGGTGCCAATTGAGATCATCTCCTTCCTGTCGCGGCCGGTTTCGCTCTCGGTCCGTCTCTTCGCCAATATTCTTGCCGGCCACATCACCCTCGCCGTCTTTGGCGGCTTCGTGATGATGCTGCTCGGCGCCGGCGTCTGGGCGGCGCTCGCACCGGTGCCGCTCCTCGCCATCGTCGCGCTTTATGCGCTCGAACTGCTCGTCGCCTGTCTGCAGGCCTTCGTCTTCAGCGTTCTCACATGCGTCTATCTGAACGACGCGATTCACCCGGGCCACTGATAAACATCGAACAATAAACGTCGCCCCATCCACCAGGAGAAGAACATGTCAGAAATGCAACTCGTCGGCGCCGGACTCGCGGCGATCGGCACCGGCGCGGCGGCGATCGGCGTCGGGATCATCTTCGGCAATTTCGTCAACGGCGCGCTGCGCAACCCGTCGGCGGCCGCTTCTCAGTTCACCAACGCCATCATCGGCGCGGCGCTTGCCGAAGGTTTGGGCATCTTCGCCTTTCTGATCGCGATCCTGCTGTTCCTGAAGCAGTGACGTTTCGCGTCCGGCCTTGCGGCCGGACGCTTTTTTCGAGCGCTTGCGCGCCGCGCGAGGGTCGTGCGGCCAGTCCCGAGACTTGGAGCCATGTCGATGGCGATCATTTCTTCCGCTTTCGCCGCCGAGGGCGAGCAGACGACGCATGAGTCCGTCGGCGTCGGCGAGGCGCATCACGAGGGCGCCTTTCCGCCCTTCCAGACTGAAAATTTCGCGCCGCAGATTTTCTGGCTCGTCATCATTTTCGGGCTGCTCTACGTGCTGATGTCGCGCATCGCGCTGCCGCGCGTCGGCGGCATCATCGAGAACCGTGGCGCGAAGATCGCGTCAGATCTCGGCGCCGCGCGCGACATGCAGTCGAAGGCGCAGGCCGCCGCCGCGGCGAATGACGAAAATCTTCGCCGCCGCCGCGAGGAGGCGCAGGCCATCGGCCGCGAGGCGCAGAACAAGATCGCCGCTGAAACCGCGAGGCAGCGCGCGCTCGCCGAATCGCAAGCGGCGGAGAAAATTCGCGCCGCCGACGAGCGCATCGCCAGCGCAAAGACGACGGCTCTCGCCAATGTCGAGCAGATCGCCGTCGACGCCGCCGCCGCGATCGTCGAAAAGCTCACCGGCGCAAAAATTGATCAATCCGCGCTCGCCAAGGAGCACGCGTCGTCGACCGCCAAGGAGACGCTCAATGCATTTTGACGCGGAATTCTACGTCGCCGTCGGCTTTACGATCTTCCTGCTCTTGATGCTTTGGGTCGGCGCTCATTCGAAGTTCGCCGCCCTCATCGACGCGCGCATCAACCGCATCAAGGGCGAACTCGCCGAAGCCGAGCGGCTGCGCCACGAGGCCGAGGCGCTCCTCGCCTCCTTCGAGAACAAGCGGGCCGAAGCGGAAGCCGAGGCCAAGGCCATCGTTGCGCAGGCGAAGGAGGAGGCGGAAATGGTCGCCGCCGAGGGCCGCCGCCGGCTCGATGAGTTCATGGCGCGCAGCGTCAGGCAGGTCGAGCAGAAGATCGCTCAGGCGGAGGCCCAGGCCTCAGCCGAGGTGCGCGCCGCCGCGGCCGACGCCGCCGTCAAGATCGCCGAGCGCGCGCTCTCGAGCGGCGTCGCCGCCGGCAAGGATTTCGTCGCCGACGGCATCAAGGAATTGAAGTCTCTCGCCCACTAATCCATTGCGGCGCAATCTAGCCGCCGCGGCGCTTTTTCTCGATGCCGGGCTTTTCGGCGCCCTGCGTGAAGCCGACGAGAATCTCGTAATCGTCCTGCGCGCGCGGGCTCATCATCGGTACGGTGATCGGGTCGGCGATCACCTGAAATTCGCCGCGCGTTCCGCCTTTGGGGATCGACGCGCTGACGCGATAAATCTTCGAGGCGACGACCGTATCGTCTTTCTGACGGCGAATCGCCACCCGCAAATTTGCGCCAAAGACGCCGGGCTGGCCCGCCGCCCCGAGCACGGCTGAACCTTCGATTCCCACTCTGATCGTCAGACCGTCGCTGTCGATGATGCATTGGCGCGCCGTTTCGCCGAGCGAAAGCTGGTAGCGCACATTGGCGCTGTCGGCGTCGGCCGGCGAACGTAACATCGCTGCGCCGCTGTCGACGAAAATTTGAGGACAGTCGGGCGTGGCGCCGGCGGGGGGCGGTTCGCCCTCTTTCTGTTCGCCGCCGAAAATGCTCGGCACGCGAAGCTTAGGCAGTTCGAACGCCGCGACAGCGACGGGGGTAAGCGCAACAGATGTCGAAAGCGCAATGGCCAGGCCCTTGCGGTAGTCAAACTTCCTGGACAGGCGTCTCGGGCCACTGACGGCAATGTTACGGCAGCTTTGCGAATCCATCCTTGAATCCCTGCAGAGTCAGCGGCAGGCCGATGCCTTCGTTCGGAACCTGATAGATGATGAACGTGGCGATCTTGCCGCTCTTAAACTGGTCGATCAGCTTGTCGTCCATCGTGACATCCGCGATGCAGCCGGTCGGCAGGCATTTGACGAAGCCGGCGCGGCCGATGTCGGTCTGGTCGATTTTCAGGCCCAGTCCATTAGGCAGAAGCACGCCCAGCGGCGCGATGACGCGCAGCAGCCGGCTTTTGCCGTCGCTCGTCTTCAGCACCTGGATGGCGAGATAGACATTGCTCTTGTCGTCGGCGACGACGCTTTGGATCAGCGCACATTGTTCGGTTGCGGCTCCGGCGGGCTTTTCGCAGCGCAATTCCCAATCGCCGAATTTTCCTTTGACGGAGGCGCTTTGCGCATGCGTTGCGCTGTTTGCGAGGGCCAGCAAAATCGCCGCCGCCACCGCCGCGACCCGATGTCGCAATAGGCGCCCGAATTTTGCGATGCGCGATGACTTCATTCTGTCTCCCGGATAGATGGCGCGCCCGCTCCGATTCGCCTTCGCAGGGATTGTGGCCGGTCGCCGCGGGTCGCCGGCGCGACCGCCGTTGCCTATCAAATGCACTCTGACTGTCAAGTTCTTAGACGCGCTCGCCGCATTGTTTGGCAAGGGCTTCGGCGCGACGATTTGTCTGCAAAATAGGGCGTTGCAAACAATTGCGCATGGCTGCGGTTTGTGATTGAACCGGCCGACTACCGAGCGGGGCGGGGTTTGGGCGGGCCGCGCACGGAAATCGCAAGAAGAACAATGAATGCTGGCGACGGGTTCGAAAGAAGGCGACTTTGATGTTTAACGTCAATCGACAGATGCTGACGCGCGGCGCCTTGGCGGCCGCCGTGGCGGTTCCCACGATTTTGTGCGCCGGCGTCGCACTCGCTCAAGCTGAAGGACAGCCCGTCCCAGGCGGCTTGGGCCTCCCGAATATGGTCACGCCAGTCGGTCTGGCGACTCAGCAGTTGTACAACATGGTGCTGATGCCGATCATTTCGTTCATCGCGCTGTTCGTTCTGGGATTGCTGATCTACGTCTGCTATCGCTTCAATGAGCAGGCAAACCCGGTTCCGTCGAAGCTGACGCACAATACGCCGCTTGAGATCATTTGGACCCTCATTCCGGTCCTGATTCTGCTGTTCATCTCCGTCCCGTCGTTGCGGCTGCTGGCGCAGCAGGTCGAGGTGCCGGAGGCGTCGGTCACGATCAAAGTGACCGGGAACCAGTGGTATTGGTCGTATAAATATCCGGAGGACCAGGGCGGCGGTTTCGGCTTTGATCAGATGCTCAAGCCCGAATCCGAACTCCAGCCTGGCGACCTTCGTCTGCTGACGGTCGACAATGAAGCCCTGGTGCCCGTCAATGAAGTCATCGCCGTCCACCTCACGTCAAATGACGTCATCCACGCGTTTGGCGTTCCGTCGTTTGGCGTTCGCATGGATGCGATCCCCGGCCGATTGAACCAGACATGGTTCAAGGTCGAGAAGGAGGGCGTCTATTACGGTCAGTGCTTCTTCATCTGCGGCAAGGACCACGCTTATATGCCGATCGTAATCCGTGCGGTCAGTCGCGAAAAATACAATGAGTGGCTTGCGCAGGCGAAGCAGAAGTTTGCCCGAGCCGACTCGCGCGTGCGGGTCGCCGCCGATAGCCGCTGAAAAGCCGCTGAAACGAGACGCAACTGAACACACTAGTCTTTCTAAGGAATATGACGATGGCGAGTTCGACGATGGCCGGGGCGCATGATCATCCGAGGGGTTTGCGCCGCTTCCTATTCTCCACCAATCACAAGGACATCGGCACGCTCTACATCATTCTCGGCTCGATTGGCGGCGTCATCGGCTTCCTGCTGTCGCTCGCCATGAGGCTCGAACTCGCCTATCCGGGCGTGCAGATCTTTCCGGGGCTTGCCGAATTCCTGAATGGCGCCGATCCAGCGATGGCGCTGGACGCTGGCAAGAATCTCTACAACGTGTTCATCACGGTGCATGGCGTGCTCATGATCTTCTTCATGGCTATGCCAATTCTTATCGGTGGCTTCGGCAATTGGTTCGTGCCGATCATGATCGGCGCGCCGGATATGGCCTTCCCGCGCCTCAACAATATCTCCTTCTGGCTGCTGGTCGCCTCGCTGGTGCTCGCCGTCATTTCGATGTTCGTCGACGGGGCGCCGGGCATGAAGGGCTTTGGCGGCGGCTGGACGTTCTATCCGCCGCTTTCGTCGAACACCGGCACGCCAGGCCCGGCGATGGATTTCGTGATTCTGGCGCTGCATCTCGCCGGCGCTTCATCGATCCTGGGAGCGATCAACTTCATCACGACGATCTTCAACATGCGCGCTCCCGGCATGACGCTGCACAAGATGCCATTGTTCGTATGGTCGATCCTCGTGACCGCCTTCCTTCTGCTGCTCGTGCTGCCGGTGCTCGCGGGCTGCGTGACGATGCTACTGACCGACCGCAATTTCGGCACAATGTTCTATGACCCGGCGGGCGGCGGCGATCCGCTGCTGTTCCAGCATCTGCTATGGTTCTTCGGCCATCCGGAAGTCTATATCGTCATTCTTCCGGGCTTCGGCATCATCAGCCAGATCGTGTCGACTTTCTCAAAGAAACCGGTGTTCGGCTATCTCGGCATGGCCTACGCCATGGTCTGCATTGGCGTGCTCGGCAGCATCGTGTGGGCGCACCACATGTATACGGTCGGCATGTCGCTCAACGCCCAGCGCTACTTCACGCTGGCGACGATGGTGATCGCGGTGCCGACCGGCATCAAAATCTTCTCCTGGATCGCGACGATGTGGGGCGGATCGCTCTCGTTCCGCGCGCCGATGGTCTGGGCGATCGGCTTCATCTTCGTGTTCACGATGGGCGGCATCACCGGCGTCGTGCTGGCCAACGCCAGCGCCGACAAGCAGTTCCATGAGGGCTATTATGTCGTCGCGCACTTCCACTACACGCTGTCGCTCGGCGCGGTCTTCGCGCTCTATGCGGGGTTCTATTACTGGTTCCCCAAAATGAGCGGCTACATGTATTCGGAGACCTTGGCGAAGGCGAACTTCTGGCTGCTGTTCATCGGCGTCAACGTCGTCTTCTTTCCGCAGCACTTCCTGGGGCTGGGAGGCATGCCGCGCCGCTACATCGACTATCCCGACGCTTACGCGCTGTGGAATCTGGTGTCGTCGTTCGGCATGATTTTCGTCACGCTCTCGCTGGTCGTCTGGTTCTACGTGATCATCGACGCCTTCCTGAAGAAGCGGCTGGCCGGCGCCAATCCTTGGGGCGTTGGCGCGACGACGTTGGAGTGGACTCTGTCCTCCCCGCCGCCGTTCCATCAATTCGAGGTGCTGCCGCGCATCAGCGGGTCGGGCCGGTGAAGGAACCAGACGCCGGCGTGAGAGAATTTGCGCCGGCGCTGCATGCCGGCGCGCGATGATGCGGGCGCTGCGCCGGTCTCAGACGACAGGTACAGAGTGAAACGCCATGAGCGACGCATCCTATCTGCATGAGGAACAGGCGCCACGCATTTCGGTCGCGTCGCCTTCGGACTATTTCGCGCTTCTCAAGCCGCGCGTGATGTCGCTTGTGGTGTTCACCGCGCTCGCCGGCTTGTTGCTCGCGCCCGCGCCGCCGCATCCGTTGATCGGCTTCGCCTCGCTCCTTGCGATCGCCGCCGGCGCCGGCGCTTCCGGCGCGCTCAACATGTGGTACGACGCCGACATCGATGCGCTCATGACGCGCACGCGCAAGCGTCCGATCCCCGCCGGACGGCTCGATCCCGAGTCGGCGCTCTCCTTCGGCCTCGTTCTGGCGACGCTCTCGGTCTTCACGCTCGGCTATGTCGCGAACTGGTTTGCGGCTGCGCTGCTCGCCTTCACCATCTTCTTCTATGTGGCGGTCTATACGATGTGGCTGAAGCGCTGGACGCCGATGAACATCGTCATCGGCGGCGCCGCCGGCGCGCTTCCGCCGATGGTCGGCTACGCCGCCGCGACCGGCGAGATCAATCTCGCGAGCGTCGTGCTCTTTGCGATCATCTTCATGTGGACGCCGCCGCATTTCTGGTCCCTCGCCTTGCTGAAAAGCGAGGAATATGGCC
Source organism: Alphaproteobacteria bacterium (assembly GCA_016869435.1). Taxonomy (GTDB): domain Bacteria; phylum Pseudomonadota; class Alphaproteobacteria; order Rhizobiales; family Beijerinckiaceae; genus Methylocystis. The sequence goes on from VGEB01000002.1 coordinate 15,068, forward strand.
GCGCCGGCGTGCCGATGCTGCCCAATGTCGCCGGCGAAGACCGCACCCGGCTCGAAATCCTGATCTATGCTCTGGCGCTCGCGCCGCTCGGCGTCGCGCCCTGGCTTCTGGGCTTCGCGTCGCTCGCCTACGGGCTCGCCTCGATCGGTTTTGGCGTTGCGCTCGTCGCCGCCGCCGCGGCGGTGTTCAGGAAGCGCGAAGGCGAAGCGGCCCGCGGCGCGGCGCGGCGGATGTTTCTGTTCTCGATCCTCTATTTGTTCGTGCTGTTCCTTGCGCTCGTCGTTGAGCAGACGGCGCATATTTTCGAGCTGATCTAGGCGGCTAAGCGAATGGTGAACGAGATGACCGAGGCAAGCGACAAGATGAAGGACCGTGACGGCGCATTCAGCGGACCGGGCGTTGTCCTGACCAAAGAGCAGGCGCGCAGCCGCCGGCAGCGCAACATCGCCATCGGCGCTACGATCGGCCTTCTTGCCCTCCTGTTCTATGCCGTCACTATTGTGAAGTTCGGCGCGGCCATCATCAACCGGACGATCTAAGGCCATGAGCGCGCCCGCACCTCATTCGCGCACCCGGCCGCGGCTTATCGCTGCGGCGCTGGTCGTTGGCGCGACTGCGATGCTCGCTCTGTCTTTCGCTTCCGTTCCGCTGTACAGGGCCTTTTGCGCGGCGACGGGTTTCGGCGGCACGCCGAAGATCGATGTCGCCGCCGCGCCGACCACGCTCGGCGAACGCGTGCTGACCGTGCGTTTCGACGCCAATGTCGCGCGCGATCTGCCGTGGCGCTTTGAGCCGGAGGTTGCGAAAGTGTCGCTTCGCACCGGCGAAACCAAGACCGTCTACTACAAGGTCGCCAATCTTTCCGATCGCGAGACGAGTGGCCAGGCGGTCTACAATATCGCGCCTGGCCAGGCGGGCGCCTTCTTCGTCAAAGTGGCCTGTTTCTGCTTCGAAGAGAAGCGGCTCGGTCCGCATGAGGCGGAGGATTGGCCGGTGGTGTTCTATCTGGATCCGGCGCTTGAACGCGAAGAAGGCATGCGCGGCGTTCGCGAGATCACGCTTTCCTATACGTTCTTCGCCATAAAGGACTCCGCTCCTTCGAAGACGAGCGAAACGACGACCGCAAGGCCGAAGAGCTGACGCGCCGCGCGGCTTGGCGCGCGGCGAATCTTATGGGGAATGGCCGGGGACCGCCGGCCGATGGACGAGGAAGAGCAAGATGGCGGACGGACACGCGAAACCCGAACACGACTATCATCTGGTCGATCCGAGTCCGTGGCCAATCGTGGGCGCGACCGCCGCGCTGATCACGGCGATCGGCGCGGTCATGTGGATGGCGCAGCACAAAGGCGCGCCGATCGGCGGCTTGAATTTCGGCGGGATCGTATTCTTCGTCGGCCTCGCCGGCGTATTGCTGGTGATGTACGCTTGGTGGAGCGACATCATCCATGAAGCGAGCGTCGGCGGATTTCACTCGCCGGTCGTGCGGCTGCATCACCGCTACGGGATGATCCTGTTTATTTTCTCGGAGGTGATGTTCTTCGTCGCCTGGTTCTGGGCGTTCTTCAATTCGGCGCTTTTCCCGGACGATGCGGCGCAGGTCCTGCGCACCGAATTGTTCCAGGGCGTCTGGCCGCCGAAGGGCGTCGAGGTTTTGAGTCCCTGGAAATTGCCGCTTCTAAATACGATCATTCTGCTCAGCTCCGGCGCGACTCTGACCTGGGCGCACCACGGGCTCTTGGAGAATAACCGCGACACGCTGAAGAAGGGTCTGATCGCGACGATCGCCCTGGGCCTGCTGTTCACGACAATCCAGGCCTATGAATATCTCCACGCGCCCTTCGCCTTCGCCTTCGACCCGGCGAAGCCCGCGGCGACGAATTACGGCTCGACCTTCTTCATGGCCACGGGCTTCCATGGCTTCCATGTCATCGTCGGCACGATCTTTCTCCTCGTGTGCCTGCTGCGCGTCTTCAGGGGGGCCTTCACGCCTGACCAGCACCTAGGCTTCGAGTTCGCCGCCTGGTACTGGCACTTCGTCGACGTCGTCTGGCTGTTTCTGTTCGCCTGCATCTATGTATGGGGGAACTGGGGCGGGGTCATGGAATAGGGCCCTGCGCCGCCCGATCGACACATTGGACGGTCACGGGCGCGCCCGTGGCCGTTTTCGTTGGAGACGCAATATGTCAGAAGAACATGTCTATCCGCCGGCGTCGCTCTATGTCGACGGGATTCTCGGCAGATGTCCGCGCTGTCGCGAGGGACATATGCTGCGAGGACTGCTGACGGTCACGCCCAAGTGCGAGGTCTGCGGGCTCGATTTCTCCTTCGCCGACGCGGGCGACGGCCCGGCGATTTTTGTCATGACGATCGTCGGATTCATCGCGATCGCGGTGCTTTGGTATGTCGAGGTGGCATACCAACCTCCCTATTGGGTGCACGCGGCGATCCTCCTGCCCTTGTCGGCCATCCTCTGCCTCGCGCTCCTGCGGCCGATCAAAGGCCTGTTGATCGCGCTGCAATATTTCAACAAGGCTGAAGAAAGCCGCCATTAGTCGTGAGCCCTTCTGCGCGCGCGCTTTGGTGGCCGGCGGTGGTGACTGCGCTGCTTTTTGCTCTGCTGGTCAGTCTCGGGTTTTGGCAGGTGCGGCGGCTCGGCGAAAAGGAGGCGTTGATCGCGCGCGTCGAACAGCGCGCGACGCAGGCGCCGCAGCCGATTCCCCTGCCCGAAGGATGGCGAGCGCTTCGCCCCGAAGACTATGATTTCATGCATGTGCGCGCGACCGGCCGATTCATCGACGGCGGCGACGCGCTCATATTCGCCGCACCGCCCGAGGGCGCCAGCCGAGAGCCGGGCTATTCGCTGATGACGCCTTTCGAATTGAGGGGCGGCGGCGTCGTGCTCGTCGATCGCGGGTTTATCCCCGCGTCGAAGGCCAATGACGCCGCATTGCGCGCCCCTCCTTCCGGCGAAGCGACGCTTGTTGGTTTGCTGCGCGCGCCCGAGCGGCGCAACCCTTTCACGCCCGCCGATGAGCCGGCGAAAGGCGTCTTCTTTGCGCGCGACCCCGCGGCGATCGCCACCGCCCTCGGACTGGCCGACGCCGCGCCTTTCGCGCTCGTCGTCGACGCCGCTCCGGCGACGGCCGCCGACTGGCCGCGCCCCGTCGGCGGCGTGCCGACGATCGCCAATAATCATTTCTCCTACGCCGTGACCTGGTTCGGCCTGTCGCTCGCGCTTCTGGTGATTTTCGCGCTTTACGCCCGCGGCGTCCTGGCGCGCGCGGACGCGCCGTAGCCTCGGCCTTGCAGCGATCGCGAATATGCTATGAAAGGCGCACTGACATGCGCGTCGCGAGCGGCGCGCCCTCCGCGTCGATGGATCAAAGGTTGCGCTATCTCTCAACGCGCGGCGAGGCCGCGCAGCTCGGCTTCGATGATGTTCTGCTTGCCGGACTGGCGCCCGACGGCGGGCTCTATACGCCGCTCGCCTATCCGCGCGTGGCGCCTTCGGACATCGCCGCTCTCGCCGGACGTCCCTACGCCGAAGCGACAGCGCGACTGATCGCGCCTTATCTCAGCGAGACTTTTTCGACCGATGTTTTGCCGACGCAGACGGCGAGCGCTTATGGCGACTTCCGACATTGCGCCATCGCGCCGCTGACCCAGATCGGCGACAATCTCTTCGTTCTCGAACTTTTCCACGGGCCGACGCTCGCCTTCAAGGATCTGGCGATGCAGCTCCTCGGGCGCATGATGAATCATCTGCTCGAGAAGCGAAATCTACGGGCCACCATCGTCGGCGCCACTTCCGGCGACACCGGCGCGGCGGCGATCGAGGCGTTCAAGGGATTGGATCGCGTCGACGTCTTCATTCTTTTCCCGCACGGCCGAGTCTCCGACGTGCAGCGCAAGCAAATGACGACGGTCGACGACGACAATGTTCATACGATCGCGCTGCAAGGCTCTTTTGACGACGCCCAGGCGATTTTGAAGCGACTGTTTCGCGACGCCCCCTTTCGAACGCGCGTCGGACTCGCGGGCGTCAATTCGATCAACTGGGCGCGCGTCGTCGCGCAGACCGTCTACTATTTTACGAGCGCCGTCGCGCTCGGCGCGCCGCATCGGGATATTTCCTTCGCCGTGCCGACAGGAAATTTCGGCGACGTGCTCGCCGGTTATGTCGCCAAGTGCATGGGCCTGCCGATTGACAGACTGATTGTCGCGACCAACGCCAACGACATCCTGGCGCGGGCGCTCGCGAGCGGACGTTATGAGCCGCGCGGCGTGACGCCGACTCAGTCGCCGTCAATGGACATTCAGGTCTCGTCCAATTTCGAGCGCTTATTGTTCGACGCGACGGGACGCGACCCCGCCGCGGTTCGCGCCGCTTTCGCGTCGCTCGATCAATCGGGCGCGTTCGACATTCCGGCAGAGGCGCATGCCGCCATCCGTGCCGAGTTCGACGCGCAATCCGTCGGCGAAACCGAGACCACGGATGAGATCCGCCGCACCTGGCGCGAGACCGGCTATGTGCTCGACCCGCATACGGCGACCGGAGTCAACGCGGCGCGCGCACGGCTTGCGACGGACCCGGCGACTCCTGTCATCGCGCTGTCGACCGCGCATCCGGCGAAGTTTCCAGACGCCATTGAGCGCGCCATCGGACTGCGTCCCCAGCCGCCGGAAAATATTGCGGAGCGACTTGACGCGCCGGAACGATTCACGATTCTTGAAAATGACGACGCGCGAATCGCCGAATTCATTTTGCAGAATGCGCGCGCAGCGAAGAACGGATAAGTTCTGGCAAGGAGCACGATGGCGATCTTTAGCGTAATCGGACGCCGCGACCTGCCGATCAGAGGCGATGGCCTTTATCTGCGCGCGTCGGAGATGCGCGACTACGTTGAATGGGCGGAACTGCGCGAGAAGAGCCGCTCCTTTCTGACGCCGTGGGAGCCGCTCTGGCCGATCGACGACCTGACGCGGGCGAGCTTTCGCTATCGCGTGCGCCGTCACGCCGAGGAAATGGCCCGCGACGAGGCCTATTCATTTTTCATCTTTCGCGAAGAGGACGACGCGCTGATGGGCGGCCTGTCCTTCGGACACGTCCGGCGCGGCGTGTCGCAAGCCGCGACGCTTGGCTATTGGATGGGCGAGCCTTACGCGGGAAAGGGCTTTATGACTCGCGCGGTTCGCGCCGCTTGCGCCTATGCATTTGAAAAGCGCGGATTCCATCGCATCGAGGCGGCCTGTTTGCCGACGAACGAACCTTCGAAGCGCCTACTGGAGCGCGTCGGCTTCAAGCAGGAGGGCTATGCGCGCTCCTACCTCAATATCAACGGCCAGTGGCGCGACCATTTGCTTTACGCTCTACTCGAGACCGATCCTCAGCCGATCAATCCACCGTCGGCGGCTTGATTGGGATTGTGGCTCATCCGTTCGCTTGGACGATGTCATTCGCGGCAGGCTGAAGGCCTGACCGGGAATCCAGAGCCAATTCAAGAATGCTGGTCTTGCTCTGGATTCGATCGCGCTTCGCGCGTCGGGAATGACATTTATGCGGCTTAAGAGAGCGCCGCTTTCTGCAACGCGACAAGATCAGCGACGCCTTTTTGAGCAAGCCCCAGCAGGGCCGCGAGTTCGTCCTGCGAAAAAACCGCGACCTCGGCGGTCGCTTGGATTTCGACGAGGCCGCCTGAGCCGGTGATGACGAAATTGGCGTCGGTCTCGGCCGTCGAATCTTCAGCATAATCGAGGTCGATCACCGGCGTCGCGTTGAAGATGCCGCAGGAGACCGCGGCGACGTGATCTCGCAGCGGGCTTTCCTTGACGATGGAGCGCGACCGCATCCAATCGAAGCAGTCGTGCAGCGCCAGCCAGGCGCCAGTGATCGAGGCCGTGCGGGTGCCCCCGTCTGCCTGGATCACGTCGCAATCGACGACGATCTGCCGCTCGCCGAGGGCCGACAGATTGGTGACGGCGCGCAGCGAGCGGCCGATGAGGCGCTGGATTTCCTGGGTGCGTCCCGACAGCTTGCCGGCCGTCGCCTCGCGCCGCGTGCGCGTATGGGTGGCGCGCGGCAGCATGGAATATTCGGCCGTCACCCAGCCTCGGCCCTGGCCGCGCAGCCACGGCGGCGGCTTGTCTTCGAGCGACGCCGCACAGAGCACCTGCGTATTGCCGAATTTAACGAGGCAGGAGCCCTCGGCGTAGCGGGCCACGCCGCGCTCGAAACTCACCTGGCGCATCTCATCGGGCGCGCGTTTGCTGGGGCGCATAACAGCTCCGTTGACGTATCGGTCGCGCCTTCTATCGCGCTTTCGGCGGTCGTGGAAGCGCCAGGCGCCAATCGAGGGGCGCCGACTTGCGCTCGCCGCCGCATGGTGAAACCATGAGCTAACGAGGCCGAACAAATCAGGCTTCGACAGATAAGGAGGGAGTGATGGGCCAAACGTCGTCCCAAGGAGCGAATTCGCACGAGGCGAGAGCACAGGGCCCCCGGCTGATTGCGCTGGCGGGCCCTTTTCAATGCGGAAAAACCACGCTTTTGGAAGCCGTTCTGGCGCATGCCGGCGCGATTCCGCGCCAGGGGGCCGTCGCTTCCGGCGCCAGCGTCGGCGATTCAAGCCCGGAAGCCCGCGCCCATCAGATGAGCGTCGAGTCCAATGTCGCGACCGTCGACTATATGGGCGATCGCTATACCTTCATCGATCTTCCGGGCTCGGTCGAATTCGCCCATGAATCGCGCAATATCCTGCCCGCGGTCGACGCAGCCGTCGTCGTTTGCGAGGCCGACCCGCGCAAGATTCCGGCGCTGCAGCTCATATTGCGCCAGCTCGAAGAGCTGGGCGTGCCGCATTTCATTTTCCTGAACAAGATCGACGCCGCGACGATCGACGTGCGCGACGCGCTGAGCATTCTGCAGCCCGCCTCGCGCACGCCGCTGCTACTGCGGCAGATTCCGATCTGGAACAATGGCGTCGCGGTCGGCTTCATCGATCTCGCGCTTGAGCGCGCCTATGTCTACCGCGAACACGCGCCCTCGGAAGTCGTCGATATTCCCAAAGGGGACGCCGCGACCGAGAAGGAGGCGCGCTATTCGATGTTGGAGCGCCTCGCCGATTACGACGACGCGCTGATGGAGGAGTTGATTTCCGACATCGAGCCGCCGCGCGATCAGGTGTTCGACGATCTCACCAAGGAGTTGCGCGCGGGGCTCGTCGTGCCTCTTTTCATCGGCTCGGCCGAACGAGGGGCCGGCGTCACGCGTCTGTTAAAAGCGCTGCGTCACGAAGCGCCCGGAATCGATGCGACCCGCGTGCGGATGGGCGTCAGCGAGAGCGGCCCGGCGCTCGCCCGCATCATCCGCACCATTCACACCCCGCACGGCGGCAAACTGTCGGTGGCGCGCGTGCTGCGCGGCGCCATTGCAGACGGGCATACGGTGGCGTCGCCCCAGGGCGAAGATCGCATCTCTGGCATGTCGCGTCTGATGGGCGCGGCGAACAGCAAGACGACGGAAGCGAAGATCGGAGACGTCGTCGCGCTTGGGCGTCTCGATCATGCGCAGACTGGCGACAATATCGTCGCCGACGGCCGCGCGGGGGCTGGAGATTTGAAGCATGCGCGCGCGAAGATTCCCGATCCCGTGCATGCGCTGGCGCTCAATGTGAAGGACCGAAAGGACGAGATGCGCCTTGCCGCGGCGATGGGGAGGCTTATCGAAGAGGATCCGTCGCTGGTCTTTGTCCATGATCAGGAGCTGTCGCAGATCAAGCTCTTCGGCCAGGGAGAAATGCATCTGCGCGTCGCGCTCGAACGCCTCGCATCCCGCTTTAACGTCGCGGTCGAATTCTCGAAGCCGACGGTGGCTTATCGCGAAACCATCCGCCATAAGGTCACCGTTCGCGGCCGCCACAAGAAGCAGTCGGGCGGCCATGGCCAATTCGGCGACGTTGTGCTTGAGATCGCGCCGCGTGGGCGCGGCGAAGGATTCGCCTTCAGCGAGCGCGTGCATGGCGGCGCCGTGCCCAAGCAATATTTCTCTTCCGTCGAGGCCGGCTGTCAGGACGCCATGCTGCATGGCCCGCTGGGCTTTCCGGTCGTCGACGTCGAGGCGGTGCTGACCGACGGCTCCTATCATACCGTCGACTCTTCCGACATGGCGTTCCGCACCGCGGCGCGCATCGGCACGAGCGAGGCTTTGGAAAAGGCTGAGCCGATCCTGCTTGAGCCGGTGCTCGCAGTCGACATTTTCGTGCCGAGCGACGCGATGTCGCGGGCGACCGGCATCGTCTCAGGACGTCGCGGCCAGATCATGGGCTTCGGTCCGCGCGAGGGCTGGGAAGGCTGGGACAGGCTCGAAACGCTGATTCCCGAGGCGGAGATGGACAATCTCATCGTGGAGCTGCGCTCGGCGACCGCTGGCGCGGGATTTTACCAGGCCCGCTTCGACCATCTCGCGGAAGTCGTCGGCAAACAGGCGCGCGACATTGTCGCCGCCCATGCCAAGGCAAACGGGGGATAGCGCACTAGCCCGGAAAGCAGCGCGCAAAGGCCAGGAGCAGGCGCGGGTCGCCGCGCAGCCTGATCTTGCCGCGCAGCAGCGCCCAGACGAGGCTCGTCTCCTTGCGCAGGAAGCGCAGCCAGGTTTCGGGGTCGGCGGTCACGGTCAGCCGCGACGCGCCGACAAGTCCGTCGGCGACGCGAAGCTGCTTATTTGCGATGGCGATCGTCGCGCTGCGGCGTTCCGCGCCGGTGAAGACGAAGTGATAGACTGCGTCGAGGCCGGTCGATTTGCCGCGCTGGAAGACGAGTCTCAGTCCGGACAAGAAAAACTCAATCGTCGGGGGACGAAACGGCGCGCCGACGACTCTCTTCAATTGCTTGTCCGGAAACCGGCGCGGCACATAGGCTTCAGCGTCTGAGCCCGGCGACACGTAAATTGTCTCTGCCTTCTTCTGCAGCGGATCGACGACGTCCTGGAGATAGCGTCTTTTATCCGCCTGATAGGCGCCGATGACGTCCGAGCCCGCCGGACACACGGCCATGCAATAGCCCGCCTTGTAGTTCGGACCGAAGGCCAGACTCTGCCACATTGAGACAGTCTCGGCGTCGCTGACTTTGGCGCGATAGGCGCGCGCGCTCTTCGCCTCGGCGATCGTCTCGGTCCATTCTCCGAAGCCGCCCATGAACTCGCGGTAATTATGGGTGTAACAGGCGCCGAAGTCGAAATGGCCGTCGGGCGCGATCGCACCGGTCGGACAGGCGGCGACGCAGAGCTTGCATTCGAAGCACGGGTTAAAGTCGAGCGGTTTGGCGTGCGCTTCGAGAACGATGTCAACGGCGACCGTGCCGAGCAGAATGAAATTGCCGAATTTCGGATGGATGACATTGCGATGGATTCCCATCCGTCCGAGACCCGCGGCGACGGCGACGGGCTTGTGGGAGATGAGCCACATTTTGTTCGGCCATCGCGACGCTTCCATCGGAAAGCCCATCGACGGATAGGCGGCGCGCACGCCCCGCGCCTGCAGCGCGAGAGCGATGCGACGCGCGACGTCATCGCATTCGTCGGCGGAATGATGAAATTCGAGGTTAGCGGCGGAACGCGCGGCGCTGCGAATATTCTCGCGGTTTATCCTCACGACGAAGGATATGAGCGTTCGAGCGAAGGGAAAGCCGGCGAGAATGTCGCGGCGCTGATCGTCGAGCGCCGGATCGTCGAGCGAGACGAAGCCAACGTCGTCGGCGCCGGCGCGCAGGGCGATATCGCGCAGGCAGTCGAGGCTGAGGTCTACGGCGTCAGGCGCGGGAGAGAGATTGTTGTCCAACATTAGTGCATATACCCCTTTTTGTGCGCGCGAAGGTCGCCGAGCGCTGCCCTTATGCCGACGAGGTCGCATCCATCAGCGCGCGCAGCTCCGATAGCAGCCTTTGCAGGCGCTCAGCGCCAAATTTCCTTTCGACCGAAGATTGCGCTTCGCGCCAATGCGGCAGCGCATTGGCGAGCGTCGCCTCGCCGAAGGGCGTCAGCGCGATCTTGCGGGTGCGGCGGTCCTCGCCGGATTTCACCTTCACCAGTCCGCGCTTCTCCAGAACCGCGAGGTTGCGCGCGAGCGCGCTGCGCTCGAGGACAAAGGCCTCGGCCAATTTGCTGACGGTTGCGCCGCCAGTGAGAGAACAGGCGACGAGGAGCGAATATTGCGTCGGCTCCAGTCCGGTCGCCGCCATGAACTGACCGTAGTGACGCGTCATCGCCCGGCTGGCGCGGCGGATATTGCCGGCCGCACAGTTTTGCGCGCAGAGCTTGACGTCGGTCGGATCCGGACGGTTCGCCATAAAATGTGCATATACCCGTTTATCGGCGTCGTCAAGCTGGACTGGCGTTCACTTGTGCGCGTAAACACAGCAAGCGAACGCTCCCTGAATGAACATTGCCGCTGGTGCGGCAGGCGGCGGCTGCGGCTGGGTCATGAAGGCCCCACATCGCAACGTCTAAGCGGCGGCGCTTGGTTCGTGATCTCCCGGCCTGCTTGCGCGAATATTATGCGCGAGGCGGGGCCTCACATGTCCGTGATGGGTGAGCCGCTTGATCTGGTCGATTCTCATCGGTTCAATTCGCGGTCGCCGGGCGCTTAGGGGCGCTATCCGCCCCCTATCCTCCCTCCCCCCACGGTGACTGCCGTTACGGCGTCATCACCACGGTGGCGCCGACCGTGACGCGGTCATAAAGATCGACGATATCCTCGTTGAGCATGCGGATGCAGCCATAGGAGGCGGCGGAGCCGATCGACTTGCGCATCTTGTCTGTGGTGCCGTGGATCGCGACCTGACCCTCGCTGAGCGTCATGGCCCGCGCGCCCATCGGATTGTTCGGAGCGCCGCCCGGGATCACTTCGGGCAGTTCCGGATGGTCATGCTTCACGTCTTCGGGCGGCGTCCAGTCGGGCGCAACATATTTGGCGCTGACCTGCACGACGCCGGTCCATTCCTTGCCGGCCTTCGGCACCGCCACCTTGTAAGCGATCGCGTCATCCTGATCGACGATGAGATACAGCTTGCGCTCATGCTCGCTGACGACGATCGAGCCGGGATCGAACTCCGAATGATAGTGCACGAATTCGCGGGCGGCGGCGGCCTGGGGCGCCGAGGCGGCGCCGATGAGGGCGGCGGCGAAAGCGATCTGAGCGATCCTGGAAGTATGGCGTTTCATGTTCTTGCGCTCGATGTTCGGTGTCTCGATGAGCGCGTTGTAAGAGAGGGCCGGCTCCGATTCCGTGCGGCGGCGCACGCGGGAAAACGGCGCGCCGTCAATCTGACATCGGACTGACTGTTAGGGGGTTGAATCTCGCTCTGCAGTAAAGCGCCGCGCGTTACGCCTTCGGGCGTTCTTTCAAAAATCTAAAAAAAGCAATTCCGAGAAAGCCGACGACGATCAGCGTGTGCGGCGCAGTGATCGAGAAGTGATACGCCAAGGCCGCGGAAATGGCCCGCTCCGTTTGAACCCCATAGGCGTTGACGAGATAGGCGACGATGCCGGCCTCGAACAGCCCGAGTCCGGCGGGGCTTGCCGGAACGGCGATCGCCAGCGCGCCGATGACCAGCAGCGTCACCGCGTGGACAAGCGTGAAATCGATTTCGGGCAGCAGGGTTCTGAAGGCGACGTAGACCAGGCAGACGTTGGTCATCCAGATCGAAGCGGTGAAGAAGGCGGTTCGCGCCGCGCGGTGGCGGGCGACCAGTCGGTCGGCCTGTTGGAGAAATACGTCGAGTCGCAGAGCTCTGACGAAGCCCCAATCCGGGAGCCTCGAAGCGACGCCTTTCCGCCGCAACGCGAAAAGGCCTGCGAAGATCATCGCGACGATCATCGCGGCAGGGATCAGCATGCGTGGGTCGACCAGGCTCGAATCCGCGCTCGCCAAGATCAGCAGCGAGAGGATGACGATCGCGGTGATGTCGTAGAGTTTTTCCAGCAGGACAGCGGCGCTGATGCCGCCGATCGCATAATCGAAATAGGAGTGTCCGAAATAGATTTTCACGCCTTCGCCGGCTCGAAACGGAATGAGGCTGTTGAAGGTGAAACCCATCGTGGCGATCAGAAAACCAGGAAGGAGTCGCCCCTCAAGCAGCGTCGACAGACGCGACCCGTAAAACAGCAGGACGAACACATTCATCGTCATTGCGATCAGGATCGCGTTGAGCGGGATTTGCTTCAGCTGCGACGTCAGGCCGGCAAATTCGATATTGCGGTAGAGCCAGTACGAAATGAACGCGAAAAAGCAGGCGTTCAAAGCGAGAACGACATATCCGCCGCGCAGAGAAAGATATTTTCCTGCGCCGCCTGCAAGCCGCGGTCCGGAGGCTGCGGGCGAAGGCCAAGGGGAGCCGGCCGGCGAGGCGATTGCCCGCGATCGGAACGCGCGCGTCAAGGGCGTGGGTCGAAGTCGATCGTCTTCAACGCTCATGGCCATCTCGCTGCGGCGGCGCGGATTCGGGCGTCGCCTTCGAAGCGGAAAAATGGCCGGCGCGTGACAAACGCCCGGCCAATTCTCTCGCTCTATAACACTATCCGCTTAAGTCAGATACTGGCCGCCGTTGACGGTCAACGTGGAGCCGGTGATGAAGCCCGCGTCATCGGCGGCGAGAAACACCACGGCGCGCGCGATCTCTTCCGGCTCGCCGAGACGGCCGACCGCGATATAGGGAATGATGTGCTTGTCGAGCACGTCCTGCGGAACGGCTTTCACCATCTCGGTGGCGATATAGCCTGGCGCGATGGCGTTGACCGTGATGCCCTTTGACGCGCTCTCCTGCGCCAGCGCCTTCACGAAGCCGATGTCGCCGGCCTTGGAGGCGGAGTAGTTGGTCTGGCCCGCCTGTCCCTTCTGGCCGTTGATCGACGAAATGACGATGATGCGGCCGAAGCCGCGATCGCGCATGCCGTTAATGACCGGGCGCGTGACGTTAAAGAGCGAATTGAGATTGGTGTTGATCACAGCCTGCCATTGGGCAAGGTCCATCTTGTGGAACAGACGGTCCTTGGTGATGCCGGCGTTGTTGACGAGAATTTCGACTTGGCCGAGGTCCTTCTCGATCTGAGCGAGTCCGGCTGCGCAGGCGTCGTAGTCCGCAACGTCGAACTTATAGACGGGAATGCCAGTCTCCGCCTTGAACTTATTGGCGGCTTCGTCATTGCCGGCGTAGGTGGCCGCGACAGTGTAGCCCGCCGCTTTCAGCGCCTTGGAAATCGCTTCGCCAATGCCGCGCGTGCCGCCTGTCACAACTGCAGTTCTTGCCATTAAAGAGGTCTCCTCCTGAATCGATTACGCTTGTATCGGCAGTCGGCAGTCGTGAGTGGGCAGTAGGAGAATATCGCAGCCCGACTGCCTATTGCCTATTGCCGACTGCCTATGATTACCGCTCCACCGTCAGCGCGATGCCCATGCCGCCGCCGATGCACAGCGTCGCGAGGCCCTTCTTCGAGCCGCGGCGCGCCATCTCATGCAGAAGCGTGGTGAGCACGCGCGCGCCCGAAGCGCCGATCGGATGGCCGATGGCGATCGCGCCGCCATTGACGTTCACGATGGCGGGATCCCAACCCATGTCCTTGTTGACCGCGAGCGCCTGGGCCGCGAAGGCTTCATTCGCCTCGACGAGATCGAGGTCGGCGACCTTCCAGCCCGCCTTCTCCAGCGCCTTGCGCGACGCAGGGATCGGCCCCGAGCCCATCACCGCGGGATCGACGCCGGCGGTCGCCCAGGAGGCGAGCCGCGCGAGCGGCGTCAGGCCGCGCTTCTTGGCCTCATCAGCGCTCATCACGACGAGCGCCGCGGCGCCGTCATTGAGGCCGGAGGCGTTCGCCGCCGTCACCGTGCCGTCCTTGGCGAAGGCCGGGCGCAGCTTGGCGACGCCCTCGATGGTCACGCCATGCTTGATATATTCGTCGGCGTCGACGACGACGTCGCCCTTCTTGGTCGAAATCGTATAGGGGACGATCTCGTCCTTGAACTTGCCGGCCTTCTGCGCCGCCTCGGCCTTGTTTTGCGACTTGACCGCGAATTCGTCCTGCTGCTCGCGGGTGATCTGCCACTGCTTGGCGACGTTCTCGGCGGTGAGGCCCATGTGGTAGTTGTTGAACGCGTCGGTGAGACCGTCGACGATCATCGTGTCGACGAACTTCACGTCGCCCATCTTGGTGCCGGTGCGCAGCTGCGACGCATGCGGCGACAGCGACATCGACTCCTGGCCGCCGGCGACCACGATGCTGGCGTCGCCCGCTTGGATCTGCTGAGCCGCGAGGGCCACGGCGCGCAGGCCCGAGCCGCAGACCTGGTTGATTCCAAAGGCGGTGGCGCTGTCCGGAATTCCCGCCTTGATCGCCGCCTGACGCGCCGGATTCTGCCCCTGCGCCGCATCGAGCACCTGTCCGAGAATGACCTCGCAGACCTCATTCGCCTGGACCTTGGCGCGCTCCAGAGCGGCCTTGATGGCGAAGGCGCCGAGGTCGTGGGCCGGAACCGCTCCAAAGGCTCCGTTGAACGATCCGACAGCGGTGCGCGCCGCGGAAACGATCACGATATCGGTCATCTGTCGCTCTCCTCAAAGAATAGTCCAACCGCCCGACCGCCTTGGCCGGCCAGGGGGCGAATTGTCGGTCTTTCGCGCTTGCGGTGGGCAAGCCGGGGCCCGTTTTGCACGGAATCGGGTGGTCGCGAAAGGCTTTCGGCACGAAAATATTGCCGCAGGCGCCAATTTGCGCGTATCGTTCGAGCTAGGCGACTGAATTTAGGCGGACGGCGGACGTGCGGCGAGGGGAGCGTGTCAGGCGTATGGCGACCGAGAAGAAACCCACGACCATCAAAAAATACGCCAATCGTCGACTCTACGACACCGGAACGAGTACTTATGTGACGCTCGAAGATCTCGCGGCGATGGTCAAGCGCGGCGAGGATTTCGTCGTATGCGATGCAAAAACCGGTGAGGACATCACCCGCCCCGTACTCACCCAGATTATATTCGAGCAGGAGGGGAAGGAGGGGCAGAGCCTGCTGCCGATCGCCTTCCTGCGCCAGCTCATCCGCTTTTACGGCGATTCGATGCAGATGCTCGTGCCGAGCTATCTCGAATTTTCGATCGACAAGCTCACCAAGGAACAACAGAAATTTCGCGACCAATTCGCCTCGGCGCTCGGCGTCGGCGCCGGTCCCTTTGCCGAGCCGACCCGCGCCGCCTTCCAGTCGCTCGAAGAGCAGGCCCGCAAGAACATGGCTGTGTTCCGTCAGGCGCTGACCATGTTCAACCCCTTCGGCGTGCCGACGGAAGGCATGATGACCACCGGGCCGGCGGTCGATGAGCATGAGGCGGGCGCGCGCAAGGAAGGCGGCGACGTCGCCGATTTGAAGCGCCAGCTCGACGAGTTGAACAAGCGCATCGATAATCTGTCGAAGTAAGGGTTAGGCGTTCTGCATAACGCGGGGTTCTTCCTTCTCCTGCTTGCGGGAGAAGGTGTCGCGCGAAGGCGCGACGGATGAGGGCCAACGTTGTTCAGAAAATTGCAATGCCCTCACCCGACCCGGCTTCGCCGGGCCACCCTCTCCCGCGAGCGGGAGAGGGAGAGACGCCCCGCGGATTTACGTATTAAATCTGAAATGCATCACGTCGCCGTCGGCGACCACATATTCCTTGCCTTCGAGCCTTAAGCGCCCGGCGTCGCGGGCGCCGGATTCGCCTTTATTCGTGACGTAATCGTCATAGGCGATCGTCTCGGCGCGAATGAAGCCTTTTTCGAAATCGGTGTGGATCACGCCGGCCGCCTGCGGGGCGCGCACGCCTTTCTCGATGGTCCAGGCGCGCGCCTCCTTCGGGCCGACGGTAAAATAGGTGATGAGATGCAGAAGGTCATAGCCGGCGCGGATGACGCGATTGAGCCCTGGCTCGGTCAGGCCGACGGCTTCGAGATAATCCTTCTGCTCGTCGGCCGGCAGCACCGCGATTTCGCTTTCGATCTTCGCCGAAACGACGACCGAGGCGGCGTCTTCCTCCGCCGCGCGCGTGGCGACTTTCGCCGAATGGGCATTGCCTTCGGCCGCTGACGCCTCTTCGACGTTGCAGACGTAAAGCACGGGCTTCGACGACAGGAGCCCAAGGCCCGCGAAGTCGGCGCGCTCGTCGTCGCTGACCTTGGCGAGGCGGGCGGGCTTGCCCTCGCGCAGCAAGACGAGACAGCGATTCATCAGATCGACGAGCTCTTTGGCCTCCTTGTCGCCGCCCTTCGCCTTTTTCTCCATTGCGACGACGCGCTTCTCGAGACTTTCGAGATCGGCCAGCATCAGCTCGGTCTCGATCGTCTCGATGTCGCGGATCGGATCGACGGCGCCCTCGACATGAGTCACGTCGCCGTCCTCGAAACAGCGCACGACATGGGCGATGGCGTCGCATTCGCGAATATTGGCGAGGAACTGATTGCCGAGCCCTTCGCCCTTGGAGGCGCCGCGCACGAGGCCGGCGATGTCGACGAAGGTCAGCCGGGTCGGAATGATTTCTTTCGAGCCGGCGATCTTGGCCAGCGCTTCGAGTCTCGGATCAGGAACGGCGACTTCGCCGACATTGGGCTCGATCGTGCAGAAGGGGTAATTCGCGGCCTGCGCCGCGGCAGTCTGCGTGAGCGCATTGAAGAGGGTCGACTTGCCGACGTTCGGCAGGCCGACGATGCCACATTTGAAGCCCATTTCCGTCCCGGTTTTCGATTGCGCGTTGCGGCGCGGTATGCGGGGCGGCGCGGGAAAAGGCAAGGGGGACGCGTGGTCCCCCTCGTCTGCATGCCGCGACAGTCGGCGCGCGGCCTAGAGGCTCTTCAAATATTCGAGAAGCGCCTTCTTATCGCTCTCGGGGAGCGATGTTCCGAAGTCGTGCCCGCAACGGCTATTGCCGGACGCGTCGCGACTCTTCGGATCGCAACTGGCGGTGGTGGTATATGTATAATCGAACCTCGTCTGATCCTTGGCGAGACCGACATTTTCGATGTCATAAGCTGGACCGACCTTGAACGAAGGCGGACGGTCAGCGGGCTTTTTCAAGAGATCGGCGAGCGTTGGCACTGATCCGTTGTGCAGATAGGGCGCCGCCGCCCAAATGCCTTCCATGACGCGCGCCTCATAGGCCGGCGGCACCTTTTGATCCGGGTCTCGGTAAAGCTCAGCCAGGCTTTTCTTGATGACGCCGACAAAATTCTCCTTCAACGCCTGCGACGTAGCCTCAGGCTGGCCGGCCTGAGTTTCCAGGCACTCGCGCAGCAGGGGTTCGTACAAGCGAATGTCTTTGAAATGTATCGGCGCGCGAAGAATCGATTGGACGACCGCCACGGTCAAAATATTGAACAGCTTTTCATCCTTGCCCTTCAGTCTTTGGGTGAAAGGAGGTTTTGGGATCAGCTGATTCTCAAGCACGCCGCTATTGCCGACGCGGCCGAGAACGCCGTATTCCGCAACGTCCGTTCCGACGTCCTTTATCGGCGTTTTCCACGTGAATTTCGCGCACAACCGCTTGGCGGCGTCCTTGGTGTTGATCTCGTGACAGTTCGCCCCGCATTCGCGGTCGTAGATTTTCTTGCCGGCGTCGGCGAGGCCTTTGTCGATAGACCACTGCCATTTCGGCGGCTCGATTTTGCGGACGAGCGTTTCGAGACGCATCAGGCCCGGCATATTGAGCGACGAGCCGTCAAGATATTCCACGCCGTCCGGAAACCAACGATCCTTGCGGGGATGAAAGACGCCGAAGACGCCATAAACCTCGCCGACGTTGCGCGCGAGGCCAAGAATGTCGTCGCCATTTTCCGCAAATCCCGGCCACTGCGTCATGTCCTGAACAGGCGCATTCCAAATGAAAGGATAGCGGACCGGCGCGTTGGCTCTTTTTATGTTCTCTTTGATGATGTGATCGGGGCCGGTCCCGATATCCAATCCTGAGACGCGGTTGAAGATCATCGACACCGCGTCGAGGCGGCCGACGCCCCATCCTGCCGGCGGCAGGGACTCTTTCATCAGCGTATGATAGGGCGTGAACCAGTCAGCTGCCTGCTTGTGCAAGAGCTTGCGTTCCTGGTCCGTCGCATTCGGACCCAGCACCTGCTTGGCGAATTCAGCGAATGTCGGCGTGTCGTTCAAGGCCTTGTCGACGGAGGCGTCGACGTCTGCAAAGAATTTCTGAATGTCGACGATGGCAGGGCCGCCGTCGACGCGCCAGGACACATTGCCCACGTCGATCTGGCGCGTATGGCACGCGGCGCATGTCATGCTGAGCGTATCGACGCCTCCTTCCGAGGCGACAAGAAACCCGACAGGGAGGCCATCCGCGTTATCCGGATTGGGCAGGTAGCCGTAGCGTGTCATGCCATCGTCAAGAAAATGGGAGCCGTCCGAGCGCTTGAGCGCTTTGAACCAGTCGAGCGGTATGATGCGCGCGCCCTGGTCGAGACTGTAGAACTCTCGACGCTCGGCGGGCGTCCAATGAGCGCCCTGATCAGAATATTTCAGTTCGGCGGCTGACGAAGAGTTTGCCGCCGCAAGCGCCAACAGCGCAGCGGCCGCGACGCGCGCTTTCAACGGCGCGCGCAATGATTTTGCAATCATGACTCCTCCAATAGAACAGAATATGCGATGCAACTAGAGCACAGGCGCGCGCGTTTCACAATGGGCGCGAAGGGCGCGCCAGTTGTGCGATGCGTTCACGGCCAAGCGACACGAGCATGAAGAGATTCTCCCGGAGCGTTTGCGTGCTGCTTGCGGCGATATTGACGATAGCCGCGATAGACGCGCCACGCGCCGCCGAAACGGCGACGCCCGAATCGGCGCCTGGTTCGGCGCAATCGCCGTCGCCGCCCGCCGAGGCCGCGCCTTCGACATTGACGCCGTCCGAGGCCGCGCCCTCGACGTCGGCGCCGCCCCTCGACGCGGCGCCCGCAGCGCCGGGACCGGCGATTCCTGCGTCCGCGCAGACCGCGCGCAAACCAAAGCCAAAACCCGCGCCAGTGCGCGAGACGGCGCTTTCCGACGACCCCACGCCGGCGTTGCAGCCGCAAACCTTCTTCACGACCGCGAAGGCGGCGGATCGCTACCGGCAGATCGTCGAAGCCGGCGGATGGCCGATCGTCGGAGTCTCGCTTCGGCCCGGCGCAAAGGGCCCGGCGGTTTCGGCGCTGCGCCGGCGACTTGCGGCCGAAGACGACAGCGTCGCCGATACGACGAAACAGAAGTGGGACGCCGATCTCACGGCGGCGGTGAAGCGCTTCCAGTTTCGCATGGGACTGAAACAAACTGGCGTCGTCGCCGGCGCGACTCTGCGTGAGCTCGACGTGCCGGCGGAGACCCGCTTCCGTCAGCTTGATTCGACGGCGCGGCGACTCACCGCGCTCGAATTCGCCTTCGGACCGCGTTACATCGTCGTCAACATTCCGTCGACCGCAGTCGATGCGGTGGAGGATGATCGCGTGACTCGTCGCTACGCCGCGATCGTCGGCGATCTCGAGCATCACTCGCCGGAGCTGCAGGCGAAAGTCGTCGCGGTCAACATCAATCCGACATGGACGGTTCCGGCGTCGATCGTCAAAAACGAGATCGCGCCGAAAATGTTGAAGGACCCGACCTATCTCAAGCGCTCGCATATTCGCGTCCTCAACGCGCATGGCGAAGAAATCGATCCGCGTTCGATCAACTGGGCGGGCGAGCGCGCCGCCCAATACACGCTGCGTCAGGATTCGGGCGCGGACAATTCACTGGGATCGATTCGCATCTCGATGCCCAACCGCTATTCCGTCTATATGCATGACACGCCGTCCCGAAATCTCTTCGCCAATGATTATCGCTTCCTCTCGCATGGCTGCGTGCGCGTGCAGGGCGTCGTCGATCTCGCCGCCTGGCTGCTCGACGGCGCATCCGGTCCGCAGATGAGCAAGGATGAGATCAATGAGAAGATCAAATCGGGGGCGCGCGAGGAAGTGCGGCTGACGCAGCATGTGCCGGTGGCGTGGGTCTATATGACCGGCTGGGCGTCCGCGGATGGCGTCGTGCATTTTCGCGATGACGTCTACCATCTCGACGAAGTCGGCGACGTCGCCGAGCAGTAAGCTACAGCGTCAGCCTGTAGCGCACGAAATTGTCGGCTTGAACGAACCTGTCGTAGAGCCGCCGCGCGGCCTCATTGTTTGCGCGCGTAACCCAGTAGAGCTGCGACCAGCCGCGCGCGCGTCCAAGATCGATGAGGTCTTGAATGAGCGCGCGCCCCACGCCCTCGCCGCGAATGGTTGGATCGACGAAAAGGTCTTCGAGGTAACAGAGCGGAGAAGACGTCCAACTGCTTTCATGCAGCACAGAGACGGAGAAGCCGACGACGCGTGCGTCTACTTCGGCGATCCGTCCGATTAAGGAAGATGTCGGATCGAGCAGACGGCGTAGCGTATTTTCCGTCACTTCGGCCGGCACAGAGGTTTCGTAGAAATCATTGTAGCCGTCCCAGAGCCTTCGCCAGTCTTCGGCGTCCGCATCCCGAATGTCCCGCACAAGAGTCATTCGTCCACCGCTCGCGCGCTTTCGTGCCAGCCGCGCAGCAGAAGATAGGACAGCGCGGCGAGCGCGCCGTAAATTGCGAGGCCGCTCAGCGAAATCAGCGCCAGCGCTGCGAACATGCGCGGAATGTCGAGTCGGAATCCGGCCTCGACGATGCGATAGGCGAGCCCGGTTCCTTGACCCGAGGCACCCGCCGCGAGTTCGGCGACGATCGCGCCGATGAGCGCCAATCCACCGCCGATGCGCAAGCCGGCAAGGAACTGCGGCAGCGCCGACGGCAGCCGCAGATATATCAGCTTCTGCCATGCCGACGCATGATAGAGGTCAAAGAGATCGCGCAAACCGAAGTCGACAGAGGCCAATCCCAGTGACGTATTCGAAAGAATCGGAAAGAAGGCGACGAGAAAGGCGCAGACGAGCACCGCGTTGCCGGGTTGCAAATAAACGAGCAGCAGAGGCGCAATGGCGATGATCGGCGTCACTTGCAGTGTGATGGCGAAGGGCAGCAGCGCGCGCTCCAGCCACTTCGACTGCGCGATAAGAAGCGCCAGCGCCACGCCGCAAACGGTGGCGATGACAAACGCCTCGAAGGTGACGCCGAGAGTCACCATCAGCGACGAGAACAGAAGGGCGCGGTCTTCAATAAGCTTGTCGAGAATGGCGGAGGGCGCGGGGAGAATATAGGGCGGAATGTGCTTCCACTGCACGAACCCTTCCCAGAGGGCCAGCGCCGCAAGGAACACGGCAAGCGGCACGCCGACGTCGCGCCATTGCATCGTTTGTCGCCGCCGGCTCACGTCGTCGCCTCTTCAATTGAGATGCGGAGCGCCTGCGACGCGCGGCGGCATATGTCGGCGAAGGACTTGCTCGACCGATAGTCCTCGTCGCGCGCCATCGTCGGGTCGATCGCAATCTCGTCGATAATTCTGCCGCCGCGTCGCGACATCACGACGATGCGCGTCGAAAGATAGGCGGCTTCGAACACCGAATGGGTGACGAAGACGATCGTCGCGCCCAGCCGGCGCTTGAGCGCCAGCAGATCATCGTTGAGCTTGAAACGCGTCACTTCGTCCAGGGCGGCGAAAGGTTCGTCCATCATGATCAGCGCCGGCCGGGTCGCCAGGGCGCGGGCGATCGCGCAGCGCATCCTCATGCCGCCGGAGAGTTCGCGCGGCAGCGTGCGCGCGAACTTTTCCAGACCGACATGCGCAAGCGCCTCGTTGACGCGCGGCGCCGACGCTTCGCGCGAAAGGCCGGCGAGTCGCATTGGCAAGAAGACATTGTCGAAAACGCTCGCCCAGGGAAGCAGCGTCGCGTCCTGAAAGACGAAGCCGATGTTGCTCTTGAGCTGCGGCGCGCTCCACTCGATCGAACCAGCCGTCGGATCGGCGAGACCGGCGATCAGTCGCAGCACCGTCGACTTGCCGCAGCCCGAAGGCCCGAGCAGCGTCAGGGTCTCGCCTTCACGCACGTCGAGTTCGTAGTCGGCGAGGGCGACGAGCCCGTTCGGGAAGGTTTTGCCGACAGCGCGGAGCGAAACGAGCGCGGGCGCCGTTTGTTGCGCTTCGGCGCCGTCGATCGCCGTCATGACGGCGTTCCCGGAGTCATTTCGGCCGCAGCTCCATGCCGACTTTCCTGCCGATGAAGCGCAGCGTATAGCCGCGTTTGTAATCGAGATCCGCGGGAACGACTCCGGCTTTCGCCATCTTGTCGAAAAAGCTTTTCATTCGCGCGTCGGTAATCGCGCCGACGCCTTGCGTCAGCGCGTCGCCCGAATCGACGACGCCGCGCTCCTTCATCCTGGCGAGAGAATAGGCGATCTGGCCGTCGGTCATCTCCGGATTGTCGCGTTTGATCATGGCGTTCGCCCGTGCGTTGTCGCCGTAGAGGTAATTGTACCAACCGATGATCGACGCGTCGACGAAGCGCTGCACGAGTTCCGGCGTCTTGGCGATGGTGTCGGCGCGCGTCTCGATCGTCGTCGAATAGCCGTCATATCCATAGTCGGGCAAAAGGAAGACGTTGGGCCTGAATCCGCCCTCGCGTTCGATGGCGTAAGGCTCCGAAGTGAGAAGTCCCTGCTGAATCGCGCTCTTGTCGGCAATGAAGGGCGCCGAATTGAAATTGTAGGGCTTCACATTTTTGTCCGTGAAGCCGTATGCCTGCTTCAGCCATTGCCAAATCGAAACGCGCATGTCGCTGGCGATGAAGGCTGTCGCCTTGGGCAGGTCTTCGAAGCGATCGAGGCCGACGTCGGGATGCGACATGAAAATAACCGGATCGAGCTGAAACATGCTCGCGATGGTGACGATGGGCACGTTCTGCTGCGCCGACTCGAACATCTGAATGGTGTTGGCGCCCATCGCGAAGTCGACCCGGCCGGCCGCGAGCAGCAGTCGCGCATTGAGTTGCGGCCCGCCCTGCATAAGGGTCACGTCGAGTCCATACCGCGCATAAGTGCCGTCGGCGATGGCCTGATAGAATCCGCCGTGCTCGGCCTGCGCGCGCCAATTGGTCGCGAAGCTGACCTTGTCGAGCGCATGCGCAGACGCAGCGAAGAGGAGCGTGATCGCAACGAACAGAATTCCGGCGAAGGCGCTGCGCGCTGTCACGTTTCTTTCTCCCTCGGTCAGTTCGTTATTGTCGTCGTATTGCGACCCAAAAAAGCGAACGCGTTGACGCTTCGCGGTCGACCATTGGGCCATGAACTGCTTCGGGGAACGATATCCGAGCGCGTGGCGCGGGTGAAGCGCGGCGCGCTCGAAATCGGTCGGCGGCGGGCGCCCGCTCCGCTGGGTCCGAGTGGCGCCGGTCGGCGTGGGGCATCGCGATTCATGCTCTAATTAAGCGGGCTCAGCCCCTTCTCCCCAAATCGAGAGTCCGGCGCTTTGCGTCTTCTTATTTCTTATTAATGGCGGTCGTAAAATCGAGGTGACGCTCTGCTCAGCGCGATTAAAAATTTTGGTAAGGACACCGTCGTTCGAGATCACGCCGGCGATGCCGATCAGCGCATAAATACCCGCGCACATCGCCGCGGCTTTCCCAAAACGTGGCCGGTTCAGGGCTTGCGGCCACAGCGCCAATAACGCGAATCCGAGCGCCGCGCCGCCGAGAGCGCCGCCGAAATGACCAGCGTAATCGATCTTGCTCCCACCGGGCGCAGTGATGAGCGGAATCAATGAAGGCAGAAGAGTTTGCATCGCTGTCGCCACCATCAGCGTGCGCATCCGGCCCGGCGGGAAATGCCGGCTCGCCAGAGCTGTCGCGGCGAAGAGACCGACGATCCCGCCGGAGGCGCCGACACTAACCAGATCGGCCGGATTGAGCGCCACCGACATCAGCGAACCAGCAATGGCGCTACCGGAAAAAATTGCCGCAAACCAGCCAGAGCCGACATAGCGTTCGAACCGCACGCCAACGATCCATAATGAAATGCAGTTCAGAACGAGATGTTCGAAATTCGCATGCAGAAGCGGCGCGGTAAAAATGCGCAGCCACTCTCCCTCATCGACCGCCGTTCTGAACACGCCGCCGAATTGCACCAGCGTCTCAATCGAAGGCGACCGCGCGGCGCCCGACGAGCCGCTCGTAGCGCCGAGTTCGGCTAAGAAAATCAGGACGAGCAGCGCGGTCAATCCTGCGGTGACATAGGGGAAAGTCGCGGCAGCTTCGCTCTGCGCCTCATGCTCCTGCGCGGCGACATCAGCCTCCCGCGCATGGATCCGCCCCAAAGGTGAATCTTCAGGCCGCGCCGCTTTGGCGGCGTCCACGCGCGCGCTGAAGAGGTCGAGAAATCGCGCCTCGTCTTCGGGTCGCGAATTGAGCGGGATGGCGAAACGCGCCGCCGTCTTCGTTCCGCACAGGAATAGCGTCCAACCAGTGAGGCCTTTCCAGCACATTTCGGCGGCGACATCGGGATAAGGCGTCACAACAAGGATGCGAGCCTCTAGATGTGCAAAATATTCAAAGTTCTGCACGGCGGCCCAGGGAAGAACGCCGTCATAAGCCGCCGGACAAGCAACGCCTTCGTTCGTCAAGATGGCGGTGTCGCGCCCGGATGCGACGAGTCGACGCAAAAGCGCCAGGCCACCCAATCCGAACAAGACGACCGATACGCCCCCAAAGGCCGCTTCCACTCGACCAGACCGTGGATTTAACGACATCTCCAGCCCGATCGCCAAAAAAACAAGGCTGATGAGAAAAAATCGCAACAAGGAGCCACGTGATTCGCGCAGTCTGAGGAATATTTGATCGGCCTCCATCTGCACCGCAGGCGCCGCCTGATGCACGGGTGAAATCATCGCCGCTCATTTCTCTAAATTAAATGACTGACTATCGCTGAAACCGTCGGCTTACGTATAAGCTTTCTTGGGGTTTTGTCACCTTCATAAGCCGCAATAGCCTCAGCAGACCGACCTGACCGGCGTAAATCCGTTGGGATTGACATTCGCGGCGCCCGCATTCGCCAATGCCGTTCGCAGAAGATAAAGTTCGCTGCAAAAAAAAGATGCGACGTTGGCGGCGCAGACAATCGCGCGCTCTAACCGCGGACCTGGGAACCATCTTGCGGCGAACGCCAAGCGTCACCCCAACAATCCAACAATTATTTCGTCCGATTGAGCGAGCCTCCTTCACACAATCGAACCCTCGCGAGAAACTGAAATGAATTTCAGTGCTTGCGCCGCGCTCGCCGGCGCCGGATTGACGCTGCAAGCGGGGCCGCGGTTGAGGCGCCGCCTCCCTCGTCATATTAGACTGAGGTCGATTAGGATTGAGGTCGCCTAGACGCTGACAGCGCCCGGGGGCTGGTGCGAAAGTCCAAGTGGCTGTCCGCGACGAACCCGCCCGCCCGAGCCCCGGAAATCACCCCTGGCGCGCCTTGTAGCGCCGCTGCACCTTGTTGATCACATAGACGCGGCCCTTGCGTCGCACGATCTGATTGGCGCGATGGCGCGAGCGCAGCGATTTCAATGAGTTACGAATTTTCATCGGTCTAACCCCGGCAATGGTGAACTGGCCGGGATACGCCCAGCGCTTCGTTGGCCCCGCCTATGCCCTATTTCGCCCCGGCGATCAAGCCGGGTCGTCCGTTTCCCGCTCAAAAGCGGGCATTGACGAAGACCCGCAAATTCGCGCCTGGCAGCAGCACTTCGTCCTTTCTGAAGGAAACGCTGTTGCGAATGTTCTCGTTGAGGAGATTGTCGCCGACGAGTCCAAGCGTCAGTTCGCGGCCGCGCGGATCGCCTGGTTCGAACAGCATCCGAAAGCTGAGTTCAGCTCTCAGCAGATTGTAGCCCTTTGTCGGCGTTTCATTTGTCGGGTCGATATCGCGCTGGGCGAAGGCGTGCAGAAGGTTGACGCGCGCCAGCCAGTTCATGTCGCGCCAGAACAGGCCGCCGCCGAGCCGAACGGGCGGGACGCGGGGAACGTTGCCGCCGCCCTCGAATGTCGCGCGCACGACGTCAAACTGATGCTCGACGCCAAAAACACCGTCAAACATAGGCGCAACGTCGAGCTGGCTCTGAAACTCGCCGCCGCGAAAGACGGCATTGCGCTGCGCATAGAACGCCTGGCGGAGGTCGCCCTCGCCCTTGAAGGCGCAGCTCGCAATGTCGCTTTCGCAGACCGCGCCGGTGAGATTTCGGAAGATGAAGCCGTCAAAGCGCGTGACATAGGCGGTCGCCTCGAAGCGGAAGGGCCCGATGGGCCGGCGCAGGCCGATTTCGATCGTTTTCGCCCCTTCGATTCCAAGATTGGGGTTGCCGATATCGAAGGTCCCTGTCGCCTCATGTACGCCCCGCGAAAAGAGCTCGGGCGCGCGCGGCGCGCGTTCGACATATTGGGCAGTCAGGCTGGCGACGACGCCTTCCGGCAAATCCTGCAAAAATCCGAAGGCGGCGCTCTTTGGCGTGAAGTTGCGCACGCGGGGGATTTGCGCGCCCGGCTCGATAAGGAATTCGGGCGCTTCGCCGGCGATAAGGAGGTCCGGGAAGGCGCCGGAAACGGTCGCGTGTTCGATGCGCCCGGCAAGCTGCATTTTCGATGTTTCGGTCAGCTTGAACTCATTGAACCAATAGCCGGCGACGCTGCGCGTTCGATTGGGGTCGAAGAGTCCGCCCTCGCGCCCAGGCGCGGTCAGGATCTGATGCATGCCCTGAACGCCGAAGGCGCTGGTCAGGGTCGCGAAGGACAAGTCGACGGGACGAAGCTGCGTTTCGACGCGCGCCTCGAGATCCTTGTTGGTGAAGGTCTGCTGGACGCCGTTGAACCCGTCCTCATTGGCGAGTTCATGGTGCTTGTAGTCGGTGAGCCCCGCCCAGAAGCGGACGGCTTCGATATAGGCCGACGGCGGACGGAATTCGCCCTTGGTCGTCGCGCGGGTCTGGCGAAGCTCGATGCGCGTATTGGTCTCCGTCGGCTCGACGCCGGGGATGTGGTAGCGCGAGTTGAACTGAGTCACCGCGAAGCCGACGAAGCCGCCGTCGAAGAAATAGGAGGCGCCGGCCGAGCCGCCGGCCGATCGCATCGACGAATTCGGCTGCCGTCCAAAAACGGGGGGCGGCGGGTCCGGCGGATAAAGATAGGGATAGCCGGGGATGAGGTAGTCGCTGCTGCGACGGCCGTGGACATCGACGTGGATCGCGACATTGCCGCGGCCGGCGTCGAGCAGGGTTGCGTTCTCCAGCCCGTTATCGACGGTCATCACTGCCCCGCGCGACTCCACGATCGAGCAGCCCTCTGTGTCCGCCGTCGGGATGCGCGCGATACGGCAGGGCAAGGCAGTAGGAATGCGATTGTTCTCGACATTGACGACGCCGCCGATTGCCTGCGACCCCCAGCGTAGCGTGGCGGGCCCGCGCACCACCTCGACCTGGCTCGCGGCGACGGGATCGAGCGGAACGGCGTGGTCCTCGCCGAGTTCCGAAACGCCGCTGTTGCTGATGCCATTTTCCTGAATGCGCACCCGGTAATTGTCGAGGCCGCGCACGATGGGGCGGCTTGCCGCGCCGGGCGCGAAGCTCGATCCGGTGACGCCCGGCTTGGCGAACAGCACATCGCCCAGCGTCGCGCCCGGTGAGCGCCGCAGCTCCCCGCTTGTGACGACGGTCACCGTCGCGAACTGATCGGCGACGATGGGGAGGACGCCTTGCGGCGCCACAGCAGCTTCGCGCGGCTCGGGTCCGCTCGGACGCGCGACGCCGCGGCTGCGCCCGCCGGGCGCTGGCGGCAAATGGGGAGGAGAGACGGTCTTGCTGCGGGTGATCGGACTGACGGCGCCGACTTCGATCGTCGGCAAAGCCTGCTGAGCCGAGGCGCTCGCGCTGACAAGAAACACGGCCGCGCCGGCAATAACGCTTCTCCTCATCGAGGCCCGCTCTCTTTTCGACTATGTTATAACATAACATAGCCAGAGCCGGCTGAAGCCTGTCAATGCGCCTTCGTTCGGCGTGACGACGTCAGCGCCATCTGTGGCCTTCATGCCACAGTTGAGCGGTCAGATAGGTCTCAAACGGTCGCGCGGACTTTTCCGGCGCGATAGTTCTCCCAGCCATGCGCGCGCAGCTTGCAGGCCGGGCATTCGCCGCAGCCGTAGCCCCAATCGAAGCGGCGGCCCCTCTCGCCGAGATAGCAAGTGTGGGTTTCCTCGACGATGAGCCGCACCAGCGCTTCGCCGCCGAGCGATTCAGCCAGCCGCCAGGTTGCCGCCTTGTCGATCCACATCAGCGGCGTATGGATGGTAAAGCCGCGGTCCATGCCGAGACTGAGCGCCTGCGCCATGGCGCGGATGGTCTGGTCGCGGCAGTCGGGATAGCCGGAATAGTCGGTCTCGCACATGCCGCCGACGAGATCGGCGATCCCGCACCGATAGGCGAGCGCGGCGGCGAAGGTCAGAAACAGCAGATTGCGCCCCGGAACGAAAGTGTTAGGCAGCCCGTCGGCGGCGAAAGCGATCTCGGCGTCGCGGGTCAACGCGGTTTCGGAAATGGCGCCGAGCGCCTCGATTGAAATCGTGCGATCCTCGCCAAGCCGCTCGGCCCAAAGTGGCGAGAGCCGCGCGAGGCCGTCGCGCAGCCCCGCCCGGCGCGAAAGTTCGACGCGATGGCGCTGGCCGTAATCGAACCCGACGGTCTCGACGCTCTCGAAGCGCGACAGCGCCCAGGCGAGGCAGGTTGTCGAATCCTGCCCGCCGGAAAACAGAACAAGCGCCGAGGCGCCTTGAGTCGCGAGGTCGTTCGTCATCGTCTAATTTGCGTCATCTGCTGAAAGCGCGACGCCGTCCTCGCCCGTCGCCATTAAGTCGCCCATGTCAGAACCCGGAACGAGACCGATATGCTGCTCTATAATACGCCGCTCGCGCCCAATCCCAGGAGGGTGCGCATTTTTCTTGCTGAAAAGAACGTCACGATTCCCATGCGCGACGTCAATCTCATGGCGCATGAGCACAAGAACGAAGCCTATTCGGCCGTCAACGCGCTTGAGGAAGTCCCGGCGCTCGTTCTCGACGACGGCGCCGTGCTCACGGAATCCGTCGCCATCTGCCGCTACATCGAATCGCTTTATCCAGAGCCGCCGCTCTTTGGGCGAGACGGACGCGAACAGGCCTTCGTCGAGATGTGGCAGCGGCGGGTGGAATTCCGCCTGTTCGCGCCGGTGGCGCTCGCCTTTCGTCACAGCCATCCGGCGCTGGCGCGGCTCGAGTCGCCGCAGAGACCGGAATTCGCCGAGCTTCAGCGGCCGCGCGCGCAGCAGATGATGCGTTTTCTTGACCAGGAACTCGCCTCGCGGCGCTTCATCGCCTCCGACGATTTCACCATCGCCGACATCACCGCCATCGTCGCGATGGATCTGACAAAGTTCGCGCGCGTCGAAATCCCACCGGACTTGCCGCATCTTTCGCGCTGGCGGGCGGAAGTCTCGGCGCGTCCGAGCGTCGTCCCCTAAATGAGCCGGCGCGTCTCAGCTTTGACGCTCGACGCAGTCGCGGCGCGCATCCGCGCCTGCCGCGTCTGCGTCGAGACGCCCATGGGCGAGAGGCTGCCACATGAACCGCGGCCGGTGTTTCGCGTCTCGCCCACTGCGCGGCTTCTCTTGGCGAGCCAGGCGCCCGGCAATCTCGTCAATCAGACCGGCGTTCCCTTCAACGATCCTTCCGGCAATCGGCTGCGCGACTGGATGGGCGTCGACCGCGACACCTTCTATGACGCCTCGCGCATCGCCATCGCGCCGATGGGCTTTTGCTTCCCGGGGAACGACGCCGCGGGCGGCGACCTGCCGCCGCGTCCTGAGTGTCGCGCCCGCTGGCACGACTTGCTGTTCGCGGCCCTGCCGCAGATCGAAACGGTCATCGCCATCGGCAGATATGCGCAGGACTATCACTTCGCGCGCCTCGGCCACGCTCTGCCCAAGGGTGCCGGCGTCTCGCAGATCGTCGCGCGCTGGCGTGAATTCCAGAACGCTCGGCCGCTGATCTTCCCCCTCCCCCATCCGTCCTGGCGCAACACGGGCTGGCTGAAGCGCAATCCCTGGTTCGAAGCGGAAGTCCTGCCGGCGGTTCGCGCAGAGGTCGCGCGGCTCGTGAAAACGTGAGACAAGGCCGCGTGACGAGAGTTCTCATCGGAGACGCCGCGCGCCGAGTCGAGATCGGCGACGACCTGCCCTTAACGCTGATCGCCGGCCCCTGCGCGCTCGAAAGCGCCGACATGGCGCTCGAAGTCGCCAGCGAACTCGCCCAGCTCGGCAAGCGGCTGAACATCGGCGTCGTCTTCAAGGCGTCCTTCGACAAAGCCAACCGCACGAGCGGCGTCTCGCCGCGCGGCGTCGGCCTCGACGCCGCTCTGCCGATCTTCGCCGAGGTGAAGAAAAAGACCGGCCTGCCGGTGACGACCGACGTGCATGAAACATGGCAATGCGCGCCCGTCGCCGAGATCGTCGACCTCTTGCAGATTCCCGCCTTCCTGTGCCGTCAGACCGATCTCATCGTCGCGGCGGCAAGGACGGGGCGCCCGGTCAACATCAAGAAGGGACAGTTCCTCGCGCCGTGGGACATGGTCCATGCTGTCGAGAAGGCGCGCGCGGCGGGTGGGGGCGGCGTGCTCGTCACCGAGCGCGGAACGAGCCTGGGCTATAACGCCCTCGTCGCCGATATGCGCGCGCTGCCGATCTTGAAGGAAACGACTTGCGCGCCGGTTATCTTCGACGCGACGCACGCCGTCCAGCAACCAGGCGGTCATGGCGCGTCATCGGGCGGCGAGCGGCGCTTCGTCTCGACGCTCGCCCGCGCCGCGGTCGCCGTCGGCGTCGCCGGGCTTTTTATCGAGACCCATCCCGATCCGGGCGCAGCCGTCTCCGACCGCGAAACGCAAATCCCGCTCTCCGAACTTGGCGCGCTGATGGAGGAGCTTCTCGCCTTCGACAGGCTGGCGAAAGGGCGACGCTGATATCAGTCGCGCCTAGAGTTCTCATTTGGGACAGGCCAGGCCTGATCGGAGATAGCCAAGCAGGCGCGCCGGATGAATGTCATCTTCGCTTCTCCCTCGCCGGCCGCGCTGATCACCGCCGCCGCATCCGACAGCGCGCGGCGCAGATGCTGTCTGTCATCCTGTCAGACTGACGGGCGTTTCTTTTACGAGAGATCAGACCGCGCGATGATTGACGCGGATGAGGTCGCGCCAAACCGCGAAGTCAATTCACTTTGAACTCGCCGTTAAGGAGCTTCATCTCAGCAGGCTTGATGAGGTTTGAATGCGCCACGATGACCGAATGGAGCGGACCATCGAGGCTGCGCATCCAGAAGTTGAGAAATTTGCGCAGCTCTGGGAAGTCCGGATGGAGATCATACTCCTGCCAGATATAAGATTGGATGATCTTCGGATAATCGGGCAGACCATAGAGAATATTCGCCGTCGTCAGGCCGTAGCCTTCGAGCTGCAGACGGAAGCCGCTGGACGCCATGCCCTTCTCCTCGGCGGTTCGATTCGCCCCAGATTAGGAGCAAATCTTCCGAGGGCAAGCGCTTTGGAAGGTAAAGCCATTCAAAAACAATGTGCTGGTAGCAGACCGGGCTGAGTGCCAGATCCGTGCGCGTTCAGATATCGTCGCGCCCAAAGTTTGGATGTTCGCGCGCGTCCCGCTCCCTGCGCCTTCAAAGAGACGGCGCAGCTTTGCGCGTCAGATCGTCTCCGTAGCGCCCATGCCCAGCTGATGCGGAGCCAGTCTTGCCTGGCCCCGCGCCGAACGAAAACAGCCGATCAGAACTCTGCTGATTCGTAGCTGGTGATTTCCATGCCGACGCAGATTTCGATGAGAGTGGGTTGCGACCATGCCATGGCGTTGCTCCTCCAGATTCCCTGTCCGCCAAGACGGCGGTTCCGATCAAGAATAGTGAGTGGCGCGCAGCTTTTCACCTTCAAACTTGCGTCATGCACGCTTCCGAAATTTCCCGATCGCCGGCGGGAGGACTTGTTTCAGCTGGATCAATCGCCCTCGTCGCGCAGCGGAAGCGACACAATGATCCGCGTGCCGCCCGACTCGGGTTTTTCGAGCCGTTGCGCGCCGCCAAGCGCGCGCACGCGCTCATTCATGCCCAGCAGACCCATGCCGGGGACGAAGCGTTCGGCAATGCCAACGCCGTTGTCCTCGATCGTGATCATAAGTTGTGGCGGCGCTTCTCCCTCGAACTCATGCGAGTCCGCGGACGCGTCCAATCCGAATTCCAGCGTTACTTCGCCCTTGTTCGCGCCGGAATGGCGGAAAATATTGGTGACGCCTTCCTGCACCACGCGATAGGCGGCGAGCGCCGTCTCCTCCTCGAGCGGAGAAAGATCGTGGCGAACGACAAGCCGCAGATCGACCTTGGGATGGGCGAGCGCCCATGACGCGAACAGCGCCTTCAGCGCCGGCTCCAGCCCCAGCTCCTCGAGACCCTTTGGCCGCAGCCGGTCGAGCAGACCGCGAAAGAGCGCCTGAAGCGACTCGCTGGCCTTGTCGATCGTCAGGCTCATCTGCCTTAAACGGCCGATATCTGGCGATGGGCAGGAGACGAGCTCCTGCAACGTCGCCGAGGTGGCGCGTATCGAAAACAGGCAGGGACCCGCCTCGTCATGCAGATCGCGGGCGATGTCCTTGCGCTCCGCTTCCTGCACTTGAATGAGTCTGTCGACGAGTTCGCGGTTTTCCTGCCTGACGCGATCGAGGGTCGCGCCAAGCGAACTCAGCGCCGCCGCTATCGATCTGAATTCGGTCGCCCCGCTGAGGGACAGGCGAACGCCGCTCATGCCCGCCTCCAATTGCGCCAGGCCTGATTTCAGCGCGTCGAAGGGCGAAAGCGAGTGACGCAGGAACAGAAGAACCAGCGTCAGGAAGACAATGGTGACGGCCAGGCTGATCGACGCAAGCCAGAGCATGTCCGACCAGATTTCTCCGAGTTCATCGAATGGATTGGAGATCACCACGATATTGCTGTAAGCGCGCCCGCCGACGATCACAGGGATCGTCATGACCCGCGGCGCGGCGCCGACGAGTTTCACGAACCATTCCGGAACGTCGCGATCGGAATGGCGGATTTTTTCCAGCCAGTCCTTGGGCGGGGTCTCGTTGGCGGCGAGAATCTCGACATCCGAATGGCGCAGATTGCCGAGCGACGCATAGAGACGCTGCAGCGCCGGCCCCGGATCTTCATTTTCGGGAAGATTTGCTATCGTTGCCAAGACAACTTCCCGCATCAATCTGAGATTGCTTCCCGCTTCGGCGCGCACGCGCGGTCCGGCGTGAAGCAGCTGAATCGCAAGATTGATGAGCAGAGTCGCGACGAGAACGACGCCGATCAACCATCCCAGCCTGGCTTTAAGCGAAATGCCGCGCATGATGAGCGCCCTCGTCCGCCATCCCGTGCTTTGCCATTGACGATCGCTGACGATCGATTGACAAGACTGGCGGTTCCCACAACATAAGTTTTGGCTCCTAAACAAGCGAAAAATGAATGCGCGTTCTCATCGTCGACGACCATCCCATGGTGATTGAAGGCTGCCGCGGCATGCTTTCGGGACAAAAAGACATCGAAGTGTTCGAAGCGCACAACGCCGACGAGGCTCTCGACGTCTACGCCGCTAGAACGCCCGATGTCGTGGCGCTTGACATCAATCTGCCTGGCGTTTCGGGCTTCGAGCTGCTGCGCCGAATTTTAAAGCGCGACGCGAACGCCAAGATCATCGTCTTCACCATGAACGACGATCCGGTATTTGCTGCGCGCGCGATAGAGGGCGGCGCGCGCGGCTATGTCGCCAAGAGCGAGGACCCGCGCGCTTTCATCAAGGCGATCCGCGCGGTGGCGGAGGGCGAGCGCTATCTGTCGAACGCCTTCGCGCTAAAGCTCGCCTTCGCCGATCAGAGCCGCGCCGGCAACCCTCTCGACGCCCTGAACGGTCGCGAAATCGAAATCCTGCGCAATCTCGCTGACGGCAAGGACATGACGGAGATCGCGCATATTCTGAAGGTTTCCTACAAGACCGTCGCGAATAACTGCATTTTGCTGAAGCGCAAGCTCGGCGCGCGCTCAAAGGCGGACCTTCTGCGCATCGCCGTCGAAAACAAGGTGGCGATGAAGCTCGTTTAGGCCCGCTATCTGAATTGCCTTTGGGTTCCATAGCGCGAAGCGAGCATGTGCAGCGCCTCGTCGCGTTCAATTCCGCTATGGCGCAAATTGTAATAGTGCTGGCAAAGCTCGCCATAGGTCTGCTTTTGTCCCGCCGCGGCCGCGACGTCGACAAGAGAGCTGATCAGTTGCGCGAAGCCCTCGGGACGGCCGTCCGCAGCCAGCATCTCGCCGACCTGAGCAGTGCGGTTCGCCAGCATGCGAGCGGACTCCAGGAAATGCGCCCGCGCCGAAATCAGCGCCGTGCGTATGCGCTCCACCGCAGGATCCCGTTCGCTGACAGCGTCGCCGGCTTCGCGCCGAGCGAGCCAGAGCGCAGGCTCCGTATGATCTGTGGCGCGCAGCCAGATTTCTGCGCCGTTGCCGCGCTCGGGCTCGACCATGTCGTCGGGTTCGGCGCTGCGCTTCTCTCCGCCGCAGGAGGCGAGAAGCACACAGGCGCAAGCGACGATGATTGCTCCACGAAACCGCATCGCCGCGGTTATTTCCCTTCCACTTTTTTCTTCAGGCCTTGGAGACCGTTGCGCAGGAAGCTCGACATGGCGGTACGCGCCGCGTCATCATTGAGGTTTTCCGGCGGCTCGTTGCTGGTGTCGCCGCGATAGAGGCGGCCGCGCCATTTCACCATGCTCTCGCCCTGCGGCCCGGGCTCGACCGTGAAAGTCAGCGAATAGGAACTCGCCGGCATGGCATCGAGATTGGGATCGGACATGCGCCAGGAAAGTTTGAACGCCGCCGGATCGATTTCGTCGAGCCCTTCCTTGAGAACGCCGCCCTTCTTGAGGGTCACTTCACGTTCCGCGCCCGCGGCGTCGCCGCTGGTCGCCTTGACCGATTGAACGTCAGGATGCCAGTTCGCGAGCCCGTCGAACTTCCCGGCGACGGCCCACACGGCCTTGGGATCGGCGGCGATAACGATGGACTCATCGACCTTGATCGGCGTCGGCCCATGCGCGAGCGCCGGCGCGCACATCAGAAGGGCGAAGAGCCCCAGCAACTTTTTCATTTGGATCTCCCTGGTTGCGGATAAATGCTGAAGAGCGCGACTTTTCGCGCCTGAACGAAAGCCTGGGCGATCGATGGGCCGGCTGAAGCAAGAAAGGTGAAGAGCGCCGCCGCTGCGCCGAGGAAGGGAGTTAGATCGACTGCGGCCTGGCGCGTCCGGACAGATGCGACAGCGGCATAGTCGCTCCGCAGCCGCTTTCCGTCTTCGAGATACGCGTAAGCCAGTCCGGTCTTTTCGGCGAGCGAACGCAGATAGTCTTCCTTCACGGAAGAAAGATGCTCGACGCCGACCGCCACGGCCGCGCCAAAGGGCGCGTTACGCGCATTATAGCCCTCGCGCCGCTCGGCGCCTTCGGGCGGCAGACCGAAGCGACTCTCATGCGGAACCTCGTCGACGCCGAGGAAGCCGATCTCACGGCCTCGATCGTCGAATTTCGGAATCGGAGAAAGCGAATGGCTGCCGACGCCGACAATGAGGCCGCGCACCTCGCCGGCGCGGCCTTCAAATGTCGGCGCGCCACGGGGAGGGATCGGCGGCGCCTCCTGCCCGTCAGTGAAGAACACAAGATCGCTTTTCAATTCCCGCGCCAAATCGATGGCGCGAAAGAGACCGGCCGATATGTGACTGTCGCCTTCCCAGGCCATGCGCCAGTCGAGCGCCTCGGTTGAAGCCTCGATCGGGGCGAAATCGACGCAGACGTCGATCGGCTCGAACAACAGAAATGTTCTGCGTTCGCTGAAGATCGCGAGGCCGACATGCGAAGAACAAGGCAGTTCGGCGAGCATCTCGCGAAGCGCCGTCTTCACCGCGTCGAGCCGGCTGACTGGCCGGCCGCCCGCCGAGTAATCACGAACATTCATGCTGCCGGTGATGTCGATGACGGCAAGAAGGTCGAACGACGGACGCCGAGTCGTGATCCTTGGCGCAACGAAGGCGGCGATGAGCGACAGCATCGCCAATAAAAGCAAGATGAGCCGCGGATCGCGTATGTCCGGGCGCATCACGGAAGCCCCTTTGGCTTGCCGGGAATATCGGTCCACAGTTTCTTGGGATCGGCGCTCAATTCATCGCCGCTCTTTCGTTCGAAATCGGGAAAGTCTCGGACCAGTCGCGCGGCGACGTCCAGATTAAATTTGGCGTCCCAATAATCCGGCGCGAGTTGCAGCGCGCGGCGATATTCGCGCTTGGCGAGGTTGACGAAGGGATTCGCCGCATCGACTTCGGTACGTTCAATCAGATCGAACGCCTTGCGCAGAAGGGCGTTCGCCAGGAGGTAATGTCCACGCGCGTGCAAGTCTGCGCTTCCGCTTTGATCGAGTGCCTCCACCATCGCGCGCGCACGATCGATTTCGCCACGCTTCGCAAGAAAGCCGATGTGGGCAAGAAGCGACTCTGGCCCGGCGTTCGCATCGACGGCGATGTCGCGGCCCTGCCGAAGCGCTTCGATGGCGTCATTGGCCTCGACCGCGCGGCGCCAATCGACGAGCGATGCCGCCATCGCCAGGACAAGCGCGAGGCAGAGCGCGACGAGAAGCGACGATCGCGTCTCACGCCAGAGCGCCGTGGCTCGATGGCGCAAGCGCGCCGCGCGAATGGCCAGAGGCGTCACAGCGCGCCGCCTTTGGCGTCCAGTCCGACCTGGGCGAGCTTTGCGGCGACGAGTATCGCTGTAGCGATGAGCGCCAACGCGAAAGCCAACGCGCTCAGATCCTTACGAGGCAGTCTTTCGACGTAGCGGACGGGAGGACGTTCGAGCTTGTCGATCTGTCTCAACGCCTCCTCTGTTTCCTCGGCGCTTTCAACCTCAAAGGCCCGGTAGGGGACCCCGAGGGACTTGAAGAAGAGATCGAGATGGCGTTCCGGCGCAGCCTGGGGCGACTCATCATCGCCAGACGGTTGACCGGAAATGCCGCTACTGCCCTCGGTGCGCAAGAACAACCAGTAGAGGCTGACATTGGTCTTGCGGAATTCCGCTTTCAGATCGTCACGCATCTTCGGATCGATGACGCCGGCGCCGTCGGATATGAGCAGGACAGCGCGAGAGAGATTGGCCTCGCTGGTCTTGAACATCGATAGCGCCATCGCCAGGCCGCGGGCGATATTGGTATAGTCGAGGCCGGGTCGATCGATGGCGTCGATTGCGGCTTTGGTGGCTTCGATATGATCCGAAATCGGCGTCACCAGCATCGGCGCCGTCGAAAACGCCGCGACGCCGACGAGATCGTGACCACGCGCCTCGACAAAGCGTTTGAGAATGCGCTTCGCCGCAGCGGCCTTCGACTCTTCGCCTCCAAACGGCGTTCGCCCAGCGAAGGTCTCGTTCATGCTGCCGCTGCGGTCGATCAGCATGACGATCTGCGCGCCTTCGGCGAAACGCTCCACTTCCGCGCCCGAGATATGGGGACCGGCCGCGCCGAGCAGGCTCGCGCCAATCGCGAAAACGCCGCTCAGTTTCAGGATATTGCCGACAAGAACGGAAAGATCGTCGGCCGGCGCTGATAAAAGCGAGGGTAGCGTCGTGTCGCGCAGGGGTGACCGCAGAAAGGGGATTAGCGCCAGCGGCGCCAACAACAGCGCCTCGATGTGATCGAAGCCGAGAGCGTTCATCCCGAGCGCTCCAGCCTGGCGAGCGCGCTGACGAATTGCGCGAGCTGCTCGGCGCGGAAATCGTTGCTCGACTGCTGGCCGCTAAAGAAGCGCTCCTTCGAGGCTGCAAAGAACCGCTCGAAATCGTCCCGCAGCGGCGCGAATTCCGGACGTCTCAGCAGAAAGGCGGGAAGATCGGCCGAAAGCAGCGTCGCGCCGTTAGCTCTATCGAGCGCGCGATGCACCGACTGGGTCAGAGCGCCAAAATCAACGCCGCCGGACGCGATGCGCTGAGCCGAAAATTCATTCGCAAGCGCCGAGAAGACGCGCGCCTTACGCATTTGGAAAGGCGGCCATGCGCGGTCGCGCGCAACGAGAATGAGCGCCAGCAGGGCCGCGGCGCCTGCGCCGATTGCGAAATGCCGCGGCGTCGCTTCGTCAACGAAGGCCGCCGAACCGTCCGGCCGCATATAATCGGTCGCCTCTTCCTGCTTTTGCGGCGTAATCTCACGCAAAGGCGAGACGCCGACGCGCCACGCCGGAACCTTAACGGTCTCTGCGCCTGCGGCGGTCAAGAGAGTGAGATCGAATCCAGGAATTTCAATCTCTCTTACATCAAGCGCGACATAGAAATTCTGATAAGTGAGATCGAGACGCCACAAGCGCGCGCCGTTTTCGGAAGTCTCATGCAACTCGACGTCTCGAAGATCGAGCGAGCCGCTGAGCGCGCCGGCCTTCGGCAGGGAAGCGCGCGAAAGCGTGGCGTTCGCAGGACTCGAGACGTCGACGCGCGCATGGATGAGATCGCCGACAAAATAGCCGAACGGGCGCGCCGAGCGGATGCGCACTGCAATGTCCTGCGCGAAGGCGGGAAGCGTGGCGAAGAGCGCGAGGGCGAAACATGCAATGCGCATCGCGCGCCTCACGCCGCCGTCAGCCGAATGCTGAGATCGACGGGATTCAAGGCATCCCTTATGTAAATCGGCGCACGACTGCGCAGCGACGCGAGACGGGCAAGACTTCGCCGGCGCGCCTGCTCTGCTTCTATCCAGCGCCGCTGGAGCGCGGGTCTCATCAGCAGCAGTCGCCGGCGTCCGCTCTCGCTGTCGCGAAGCTGCAGCAGGCCCCATTTTGGCGGCGCCACCTCGGCGGAGTCGACGAGAACGAGCGGCGCGACATCGTGCAGCGCCAGCGCATCGAGCGCCTGCTCGATAAGCCCCTCGGACCAGCGAAAATCCGAAATGAGAAACACGAGCCTGCGGGTTGCGCCAAGAGCCGCAGCGGCGGCAAGCACGCCCTTGGCGCTCGATCCGTGGGGCGTTTCGGCGCTCAGCCTTTCGACGGCGGCGAGCGCGGCTCTTCTGGAACGCGTCGCGGGAAGCGACGCTCCTTCGATCATGGCATGTTCGAACGCAAACAGGCCAAAGCGATCGCCGACGCGCGTCGCCGAATAGGCCAGCGCCGCGCACAATTCGACCGCGACGCGAAACCTGTCGGCGGCGCCGACGAAACCCATCGAGGCTGAGAGGTCCACGAGCGCACAGACGTCGATCGCGGTTCTTTGCTCGAAGCGGCGCACATAGGTTGCGCCGAACGGATCGCGCAGCGTCGCGCGAACGTCAATACGGCGCGCGTCCGGATAGCGCATGAAAGGCGCCTGATCGCGAAAGACTCCGAATCCGCCGACTTCACTCGACGTATGGGCGCCGACGTGATTTGCGGCGAAGCGTCCGCGCGGCCGATAGAGGATGTCGATGACGCGGCTCATGGAACCGGCGTCGCGTCGAAAGCCGCGTGACACAGGCTCTTGACGATGTCGTCGCCGCGCAACGCGTGAATCGGATCGACGAAAATGCGGTGGGCCATGACTTCGATGAACACGTCGCGCACATCTTCCGGAATAAGATAATCGCGCCCCTCGAGCCAGGCCCGCACGCGCGCGGCGCGCGCTAGCGCCGCCAGCGCACGGGGGCTCGCGCCACCCTTGATGAGACTGCCGACGTCGACATCCGGAAGCGACACGCCGGCGGAGTTCGGCTTGACGAGGGCCCGCCAAAGATTCAGCACATAGCGTTCGAGCGCCTCGCTCGAATTCACTTCAGTCTGAATCGCGCGCGCGACTTCGGGAATTTTGCGATAGTCGAGTGAGCCTGGCTTGACTCGTTCAAGAAGCGTTTCCGTATCATAGTACGCCGGATCGAAGACAAGTCTGCGGCGCGCGTCTTCGTCGTCCGGCGTCGCCATGGGAATTTCCATGAAGAACCTGTCCCGGGCGGCCGCCGGCAGTTCGAATGTCTCTTCGCGCTCCACCATGTTCCGGTCGGCGAACACGTTCAGAAAGGGAAAGTGATGCACGCGATTGAACGCGAAGACGCTTCGCTCGGCCATCAGCCGCAGTAAAAGCGAGTGAACCTGCGGGCGCGCGCGATTGATTTCGTTGAAAAAGAAAACCGGCAGCGTTTCCGCCAGGCGCAGCAGCTCGGCGGGATCGACGCGGGGGCGACCGTCGTCGCCGAGATAGGTGTGATAGAGAAGGTCGCTGGGCATCATGTCGACCGTGCCCTCGACACGGACGAAATCGCCGCCGAGCGCCCGCGACACTGAGCGCAGCAGCGTCGTCTTGCCGACTCCCACATCACCTTCGATCAGCACATGCCCGCGCGCGAAAATGCAGATCGTTACAAGCCGAATGACGCGCGCCTGCCCGAGAACGGCTTTCTGAATTTCCCGCTCGAACTCAAGGGCGCGCTCGCGCCAATCGGCGAGCTTCTCGACGATGGGGAACGTATCGTTCAAGGCCTGACCTTAGCCCGACAAAAAGAAGAGCGGCCACGATCTCGGGAACGGGGCCGATGCGCCGTTGTCGAATGCGCCGGCTCCAGATCGTGGCCGCTAGATTCATCGCGCTCTTATCGCGATGAAACCTATTGAGCGATCTTGCTCACGTCATATTCCCACTTGCCGGTCTTCTTGAAATTTTCGACCCGCTTCTTGTTACGCTCTTCCATACCCTCGATCGACGCCTGTTGCTTGGCGATCTCCTTGGGGTCGTGCTTGGGGTCATATTTTGACCCCTCAACCTTGTCCGGGAAGCCGGGCTTGGGCTCCCAGCAATTGCCAGGCGCCTTGCACTTGGTGCCGTCATAGGCGAGGGCGCCGCCCGCGCCGAACAAAATGCCGACGGCGAGCGCCGCGGCGAAATGCATCTTACGCATCCCAGTTTCCTCCCTTTGCGAGGCCTGCGCCTCGATGTTTGCGCCCCCGGCGACGGCGGCGTGAAAACTACTTCGCCTTTGGCGGGCATTTGCCGGGCGGATTGTCCGGCAGCGTCTCATGGCCAGCGTAAGGCTTGAACTGCTTGCGCTGCTCGGCGGTGAGCCAAGTCGCCTTCTCTGGCGCGTCCTTGAAGAGATGGCGGATCCAGGCCATTACCTTCAGCATCTCGTCGAGCGTAAGGTTTTCGTACTGGGGCCCCA
The DNA here is from genome assembly GCA_016869435.1 of Alphaproteobacteria bacterium. GTDB lineage: Bacteria > Pseudomonadota > Alphaproteobacteria > Rhizobiales > Beijerinckiaceae > Methylocystis. The sequence continues at coordinate 56,351 of VGEB01000002.1, forward strand.
TGGACGCCTGCGCGCCGCCATAGATCGTCGAGAAGAAGCCTTCGTCGGTTTCGTTCTGCGGATAGGTCCAATAGGCGTCGTTAAGACCTGGGCCGATCTTTCCTTCGGCAAGGTGGCCATGACAGCCTGAACAGGCGGAAAGGAAGATTTGTTCTCCCTGTTTGAGGCAGCTTACGTCCTCGTTATAGGGATTCTTTCCGCTCGCCATGAATTGCTTGACGCCTTCGGTGTCCCTTCCTTCGGGCAGCGCATCGTCGAACTTGAGCACTTCGCCGGTGATGGTGTTGCGGAACGTGATCCCTGCGGTCTGGGCGATGGCGCCGAGCGCAATGAGGCTCGCCGCAACGCCGATGAGATAGACCGAAACGCTTCCTTTTCTTATCGACACTTAGTTCTCTTCCTGCTTTTGTTGGCGCGCCGCGCATCTATTGGGTGACGGGCAGAAGGGGAACGCCTTCCGCCTTGAGGATTTCGTCGATCTGTGGCCGCGCAGCGACAAGCGCCTGGTCGATTTCCGACAGCAAGGCCTTGTCGTCGCGTCGCACCGCCACCGATTGATCGAAGCGCTGCGGCACTTTTCCGCCGCTGCTCTTCGTGGCGTCGTCTTCGATCAGCGTCATCCGGAGAGGGATCGTCGAGGATTTGACGTAACGCGCAACGTCCGGCGCGAATCCGACCGCGATATCGGCCGACCCGCTCACCACCTCGCCGACCATGCGGGCGGGATCGATCTGCGTATATTGGTTGCGCGGCGATTTGAAATTCACCAGCGAATAGAGATAGGCCATGTTGTCTTCATACTGGCCCATGTCCTTGAGCAGCAGTTCGCCGGGAGAGCCGAAAGCGACGACGATGTGGCCAAGCTTTTTCAGCCGTGCGTCTGACCATGACTTTACGTCGAGGTCGCGATCGGCGCGGCTGACGAAGACGTAGCCGGTCCGATAGTACGGCTTCGAGCTCGCCACGCGCGGGTCTCCCGTGTCGAGGCCGATGATGACGTCGCAGAGCTTCTTGTCGAGGTAATCGCGCACGAGATAGATCGCCGGCCGCTGCGACCATACGAACTGCGCCTTGCGCTTCATGGCGTCGGCAAGCGCAACGCCGATCTTGTTTTCGAGACCCGATCCGTCTTCCATCGACAGCGGCGGCTGATTCTTCGCCGCGCAGATCCGAAGCGTATTGGGATCGGCCGGCTGCGCCTGCTCTGGCGTCGGCGAAGGCGCCGCATTGGACACAGCGTCGCTGGAGCCGCCAAAGGACGCGCCATTCGCGCCGGCGCTCGCGAAAGCCATGACGAGCGCGCCGCTGAGACCGAGAGATAAGCGAGTGATCCGCGACATTGTTATATTCCGTGATCATTTCGATAGCCTGCCCAGACGCACGGGGGCGCGTCCGAGCAGGCTTCTCGCAGCCGCCCAAGGCGGGGAGAGATCGATGGAGCGACAGGCGATCAGTTCGCCTTGTATTCGCCTACGCTTAGATCGTCGTAGGGGCTCTTGCCATCAAGCGAGAACACCATCACGCCGCCGCCCATCTGGGTGTAGTTGGCGAGCTGCTTGAAGGCGCCGACCGCGCCGAGACCGGCCGTCGGATCCTGGAGGTCGAACACGAGACCAACGCCCGGCCAACCGCCAACGCCGTACATGATGGCGACATATTCGACGCCCTTGTGCTGATAGACGATCGGATGGCCGATGACGCCCGAGGGGAGTTTGAACTTCCACAGCAGTTCGCCGGTGTCGCTATGGCGCGCCTTGATGAAGCCGTCGAGCGTTCCGTAGAACACCACATTGCCGGCGGTCGCGGCGGTGCCGCCCCAGACGGCGAAGCGCTCCAACTTCTCCCATTTGAACTTGCCGGTGATGGCGTTGTAGGCCTTGATCTGACCGAGGCCTTCACCCTTCTGGCGATCGCCCTTCGGACCTGGATACATGTTCAGCGTCGCGCCGACGAAGAACTGACCCGCGCGGTAGGGAAGCATGAAGGGCTCCCAGTCCATGCAGATATGGTTCACGCCGAGGAAGAACAGCTCCTTGGTCGGATCGTAGGAGTCGAGACCCTGGTTGTGATAGCCCATCGCCGACGGACAGACGTCCTTGGCGAGGTGATCCATGCGCGTGCCATATTCCGGATCCCGCACCGGCAGGCCGCTCTTTAGATCGACCTTCTTGAACACATTGACCGTGTCGTCGATCTTGTCGGCGGAGATCAGCGTGCCGTCGGTGCGGTCGAGCGTGTAGACGATGCCGTTGCGGTCAGGGTGGGTCAGCAGCTTGCGCGGCTTGCCGTCCTTGTCCTTCTGCTCGCTGAGCATCATGAAGTTGATGCCGGCGTAGTCCCATTCGTCGTGCGGCGTCTTCTGATAGCCGAACTTCGCCTCGCCCGTGTTGAGATCGCGACCCCAGATGGTCATGGTCCACTTGTTGTCGCCGGGACGCATGGTCTCGTTCCACGGCGCCGGATTGCCGCTGCCGTAATAGACGAGGTTTGTGCCCGGGTCATAAGCGAACCAGCCCCAGTTGGTGCCGCCGCCGATCTTCCAGGCGTCGCCTTCCCAGGTCGCGGTGCCGAGGCCCTTCTGGCCGTAATGCGGATTGGCCTTGTTGAAGTCATCGCCGATCAGCACGTCGGAGTCCGGACCCGTCGCATAGGCGCGCCACTTCTGCTCGCCGGTGCGCACGTCATAGGCGGTCATGTAGCCGCGCACGCCAAGCTCGGCGCCCGAGCTGCCGATGAGCACAATGTCCTTATAGATGTGAGGCGCAACGGTCAGCGTCGATCCGACCTTGAAATCGGAGTTTTCAATCTTCCAGTATTCCTCGCCGGTGTCGGCGTTCAGCGCGACGACGTGGCCGTCAAGCAGCGTCTTGACGATAAGCGAGGGCGTCTTGCCGTCGCTGGGCCAGTAGGCAAGACCACGATTGACGATGTCGCAGCAGGCGACGGCGCGCGCAGCGGCGTTCTGCTTGGGCTTATGCTGCCAGAGAATACGGGTCGGGTCATCGAGGTTGAGCGCAAACGTATTGTTGGGGAAGGACGTATGAACATACATTTTGCCGTCGACGACGATCGGCGAACCCTCATGGCCGCTCAGCAGACCGGTCGAGAACGACCAGGCGACCTTCAGATTCTTGACGTTGTCCGCATTGACCTGGGTCAGCGTGCTGTAGTGGTTGGAGCTGTAGTTCTTGCCCTGCATCGCCCAGTTGTTTTCGCTCTTCGTCAGAGATTCGAGCTTGTCTTCGGCGACTGCGGCGGACATCGTCACGACCGGCGCCGCGAGCAGCACGGACAATAGGGATACGGAATTCAGCAGTTTCCTCATGGACGAGTCCTCCTGCAACATCGCCCGGACGCCTTTACGGCTTCTTGGACGGCGACGTCGCCCCGCAGATAGACGGCTAGAAATGCGCCGTCACGGTTTTTCACGGTCGCTTGTTCTCGCTGCGCGTCGGCGCAAATTCGAGAGACGATCCGCGGGCATATAAGTTTAAGCGCAAGTCCGAGTCTTCACGATTTATCGGTAATGTTCCTCGGGAAGAAATGGTATGCCTACTCCCGATACGTCCCGACGGCCGAAGCCTTGACGCAGAGTCGCAGGCAGATTTTGTTGAGGACCATCCTCTCCGCTCCGCCACGAGATCGAATGTTGGAAGCTTTTGCGCGAAGGAATTCGCCTGCGTTAAATCGATACGCGTCGTTTCGACTCGGCCGCGGCTCATTCGCCGTTCGGCGCGCCGTCGCGCTGGTCGCGCTGATGCTGATCGGCGCGGCGCTCGCGCGCATTGGCGGACCGACCGCTCACGCGGCGCTCTATCCAGACGACAGGCGAAAGGCGATGACGGAAGCCGACGCGGATCGCTTTTCCGGCGCCGGCGTGCTGATGTGCTACTCCGACTATGGAACGCTTGAGCGCGCGGCGGCGGCCTGGCTCATCGCTTCCCAAGATCTCGTCGTGTTGAACGCGCACAACTTCGTCGACCGACGCCTCGTCCCAACGCATCCGGTGACGGATTGCTTCTTCAGGATCGCAGGCGGGGACTATTATTTCGATGAAGACAGCCTTCGCGTCGGCGCATCCGTCGAGTCGAAAAGTCTGCATATCACCGACGACTGGGCGCTGCTGCGGCTGCTGCAGCCGACGCCCGAACGCGTGAAACCTCAGCCCGCGCCAGATGTCAGCGATATTGTCACCGGAGCGCGATTGAAAGTGGTGATGGTCTCGCCGGCCGGACACTCCAACACGCGCCTCGCCGCCACAACAGAGTCATGCGACATCTACCGGGTCGACGAACCGACCGAAGGTCACGTGCGGCGCGCGCGTCACGACTGCAACGACGGCTATGGCGGCTCGGGCTCGGGCATCTTTACCGAAGACGGCCGTTTGATCGCCATGCACAGCGCTTCGCTCGACATGAATCAGAAGCGGCCGTTCGACGTTGAGACGCATTACGGCTCGGCGATGCTTTTCGAAGGCGAACTCGCCGCGGCGATCCGCGACGCGGCGACGAAGCCGCGCTAGCTCATTCCTTTGGCGGAATGCGCCGCATCCAGGCGATGAGCGCATCGAGATCTTCGGACGACATTTTCGAAAAATGCGCTTTGGAGAGCGTCGACATCGGCGGCCTGAGCGACGATCCGCCGCGCGCGAGGCCTTGCGTGATCGCACGCTTCAACTCTTCATCCGACCAAGCGCCGACGCCATTAGTTGCGTGTGACGTTATGTTCGAAGCGACGACCGCGCCGGCGGCGTTACGAAAGATCTTGCCGCCCGCGCCGAGACCATTGCGGTACTCGGGCGCGCCGTCGATCTCCTCGCTGTGGCACGACATGCAGCGCGCGAGCGACGCGACATAGAGGCCGCGCACGTCTTTATCTGCAAGCCACGCCTCGCCGAAGGCCGCAGCCGCGCCGGGCATCGGGTGAGGCGCCCATTCGCCGCTGCGTTGCTGCGGCGCCTGAAGCGGCGCCCCAACCGGCGCAGCCGAACGCAGAAAGGCGATGATCGCGTTGAGATCGCGCGCCGTCAGCGCCTTGTACGAATCCGACGGCATGACCGGCGCGAGCCGACCGGCGCGTCCAACGCCGTCGACGATGGCGTCGCGCAATTCTTCGTCAGTCCATGCGCCGACGCCGGTCTCCTGATCCGGCGAGATATTCGGTCCGCGCACGACGTAAGTCTTGTCGGAGAATGTCTGCGCGCCGCCGGCAAACCGCTTCGAGTAGTCATAGCGGTCGGCGCCGCGCGGCGTATGGCAATTGTCGCACGCCGTCAGCGCTTCAACGAGGTAACGCCCGCGTTCAACATCCCCCGCGTCAGCACGCGCGCCGACCGGCCAGAACGCGAGCAGAGCGACCGGGATGGCCAAATATGGGGGAAGGCGATTGACGCTCATGATCACGACGCGTTGGCAAGGGATTCGGCGCTCTTAATTCAGGTGGCTCTTCGCGTCTTCCGGAAAAAATCCGGGTCGTTTCGGGAAAGTCGGGAAGTGGACGCTGGGCGTCAGCGTCCAAGCGAAAGATTGGAGCCGTCGAGCACCGCATAATCGAAGCGCGCGCCGGTGACGACCGCGCCGGTGAATGTCGCGCCGGTAAGAACCGCATGGGTGAGATTGGCGCGGGTAAGGTCCGCGCCATCGAAATTGGCCTCGGGCAGTTCGGCGCGCACGGGAACCATGCCTTGATTGGCGGGATCGGCCCCGAGATCCGCTCCGACGAGCTTCGCGTTGCGAAAATTCACGCGGCTTCCGCCGCCGATGATCCGCGAATCCGAAAGATCGGCGCCGGTGAAATTTGCGCCGTCGAGAAGCGCGGCATAGAGCGTCGCGGCCTTCAGCAAGGCCCCAGAGAAGTCTACGTTCTGCAGATCAGCGCGCGTGAAATTCGCCCCGGAGAGATCGGCCTTTGCGAGCTTTGCTCCTGCGAGCCTGGCTGAAAAGAAATCCGCGCCATGTAAATTGAGGCCGGAGAGATCAAGGCCGGAGAGATCAAGATTCGCAAGATCGATCGGCTTTCCGCGCGCTTCGGCCAGCTTTTGCTCGATCTGCGCGCGTGACAGCTCGGCGGCCAAGACGGCGGGCGCCGGCGCAGCGAAGATAAGCATTGCGCTTGCGATAAAGGCAAGGCGGCGACTGATCCGCTCGCGATTCAATAAGCTCATCAGTCGAACTCCGATCGCCTGTCTGCGTTCGAAGCGTATGGTCGTTAGAACCAAAGACGCAACAGGACAGTCTCTTGCGGTGGTCGGGAAACAGAGGAAGTTGCTGCGTCGTCAAGCGCCGATCGTGGATCGCGCTTCGTTTTCGGGATAATCATTGGCGATGAACCTACGCCGAGCTGCGCGCCTCTGCCTCGTCATCGTTCTTTCGCTATTTGCCGGCGCGCGTTCTTTTGCGATCGCCGCGGACGATGATCTGCCAAAGCGCCGGCCCGGCCTATGGCGCATCTCGACGATCTCGCCCGAGATCGGTATGCAGACCAATGAGGTTTGCATCGAAGAAGGCGACAGCATCATCGGCGCTCAGGAGGAAAGCTGCGCGAAGCCTTCCGTTGCGCCTGCAAAGGATCAGATCATCGTCACGATCGAATGCGGACCGAAAGATTCGCGCGAAGTCACGAGCCTGCTCTTTACCGGCGACTTCCAGAACTGGTATCGCGCACAGTCGAGAACGACTGCGGAAGGGACGCGCTCGGGCTTTACCATCGACGCAAAGTTTTTGTCGGAGCGCTGCACGAAATAGACGCTCTGGCGGCTATCCAAGCTTAAGATCGGAAAGAATCGCCTTCGCTGCATTGTGGCCGGGCGCCATGGAGACCCCGGCGCCAGGGTGGCAACCGGAATCGCCAAGATAGACGTTTGTAACCGGGGTGCGGTATTGGCCCAAGCCGGGCACAGGACGCATCGAACCTTTCTGATAGGGCGGCATCGCGCCGTGGCTGATCGTGCCTTTGACGGCGCTACTCAGCTTGCGATTCATGTCCACCGGCGAATGCACGACGCATTTCAGTATCTGTCGACGCAAGCCCGGCAAATAGTCGCGCTCGATCAATTCAAGAAGATGCGCCGCATAAGGCTCTTTCGCGCAATCCCAGTCGCGGGATGAGATTTTGCCGGTCGCGTCCCCGGAGATTTTCCAGGGCGTCCCCAGCACGACGAATTTCATGAGCGCCTTGCCTTCAGGCGCGCGACTGGAATCGATGGTTGATTCATTCCAGGCGACGATGAGCGGCGCATTGGGAAGATCGCCGGCGCGACACTGATTCATCGCTTCCGCCATTGCGCCGATCGAAGGCGGGCTGAGATGGACATGCGCCGCCTGACGCAGCTCGTTTCCACCGGCAAATTCGACTGGGCGATCGAGCGCGACATACATCGCCATGCTCGCATCGCCCCATTCATAGGACGCCATGGCGTCCGCGATCTCTTTGCCGACGACTTCGGCGCCGAGAAAACGGTTGACCAGTTGATTCGGATCGGCGCAGGAGACGACGATCTGTCGCGCGCCAATTTCTTCGCCGGTGGCGATTCGCACGCCGGTGCCGCGATTATTGTCGACCAGAATTCGATCCACGGCGGCGCTGGTGCGAATCTCGCCGCCATGTTTGCCAAGCACGCGCGCCAGGGCGCGGCTGACCTGATGCATGCCGCCCCGCACCAGATTATTGCCGGTCTGCTGCAGCAACGCTCCGAAGAGCCAGGCGATCTCTGCGCCGCCGGCGTCGTCTGGCGCCGAACCGACGAAGAGACCGAAAGCGCCAAACAGGCTGCGTACGGCCTCGGTTTCGAAGGTTTCGTTCGCCCACGAGCGAACGCTCTGCAAGGAGAAGCGTTCGCGCGCCATGCCGCCCGGAGTCGATGCAAGCGTCTGAGCGGTCGCCGCGAAGCTCGGCGGCGCGCTGAACATGCTATTCACGAGATTCGCCTTCTCTTGACCGAAGAGCTCGAAGAGACGACGACAAGCCGCCGCATCGCGACGCGACCAGGGTGCGAGCGCCGCAATGGTGCGATCCAGATCGCGCTCGACCACAATGGCGCGGCCATCTGGAAAGGCGTGCGCATAAACTCGCTCTGGTTCGATCAGCTCGACGCCATGCCCCGCGAGATCGAGTTCCGCCGGAACCGGAGAAATGTTGGCGAGTTGATAACCGCTGGCGTGCACGTCCGATTGGAAGCCAGGCAGTGTGAGCTCTTCGGAAATGGTCATGCCGCCGATCGCGCTATATTGCTCCAGCACGAGCACCGAAAGGCCGGCCCTTGCGAGATAGCAGGCGCAGGTGAGGCCGTTCTGTCCCGCGCCGATCACGATGGCGTCGTAGTTCTTCGTCATTGGCCGATTTTCCTCTGGCTGGTCTGAGCCGCCAGCCATATTCGCCTGCCCTCAGCCGAATATAGACGGGTCTGGACCAACATGCGTTTTTGGACGCATCCGCGACGTTGCTCTTGAGGACTCAGATGTCAGCACTGTTCCAACCTATGCGTCTTGGCGAGATCGAATTGCCTAATCGCATCATCATGGCGCCTTTGACCCGCTGCCGCGCCAGCGAGGGACGCGTCCCGAACGCGCTCATGAAGGACTATTATACGCAGCGCGCGTCCGCCGGACTCATCATCACTGAGGCGACATCCGTCACGCCGATGGGCGTCGGCTATCCCGACACGCCGGGGATTTGGTCGGACGCGCAGATCGAAGGATGGAGGCGGATCACTGAGGCGGTTCATGACTCTGGCGGACGCATCATGTTGCAGCTCTGGCATGTCGGTCGCGTGTCGCATCCCATCTATCTCAACGGCGCGCTTCCCGTAGCGCCCAGCGCTATCGCGCCGGTCGGACATGTGAGTCTCTTGCGCCCCTACCAAGACTATCCGGTTCCCCGGGCGCTGGCGCTTTCCGAGATTCCAGGAATCGTCGAAGCCTATCGGCGCGGCGCCGAAAACGCCAAAGCCGCCGGTTTCGACGGCGTCGAGCTGCACGGGGCCAACGGCTATTTGCTTGACCAGTTTCTCCAGGACAGCGTGAATAAGCGAACCGATCGCTATGGCGGCTCGATCGAGAACCGCGCGCGCCTGATGCTTGAAGCGACCGACGCCGCCATCTCCATCTGGGGACCTGGCCGCGTTGGCATGCATGTGGCGCCGCGCGGCGATTCCCATTCGATGGGCGATTCCGATCCCAAGGCGACCTTCGGCTATGTCGCGCGAGAACTCGGGAAGCGAGGCGTCGCCTTCATCTGCGCCCGCGAACATGCCGGCCCCGACGCGATCGGGCGCTTTCTCAAAAAGCAATTTGGCGGCGCCTATATCGTGAATGAAGGCTATGATGCGCAAACCGCCGAAGCCGCAATCGCCGCGGGCGACGCCGATGCGGCTGCGTTTGGCAAACTCTACATCGCCAATCCGGACCTCGCCGAGCGATTTCGCAGGAACGCAGCCTTGAACGCGCCTCTGTCGGCGACGTTCTACACAAGAGGCCCGGTGGGATACACGGATTATCCGGCCTTAGCGGATTGAACGGCGGTCGCCAGACTTCGAACGCGAGCACAAAGGCCAGACACATGCGCTAACGCCTGAAGCCGCAAGTTAGGTTACGTTATCTGCAAGCTCACCGGCGCGCGATATTGGCGGGAAGAACGACAACGCGGGCTCCCACGCCGGCCTTTTGATAGAGATCCATGGCATCCTGATTGATCATCCGGATACAGCCCGATGATTGGCTTTTTCCGATCGTCCAGGGCTCATTCGTGCCGTGGATTCGAAACAGCGTATCTCGATCCCCTTGCCACAGATACATTGCCCGGGCTCCAAGCGGATTGCCAGGTCCTCCATGCATGCCGAGCCCGCTTTGCAACTCGACCAGCTGCGACTTGAGATCCGGCCTGCGCTCGACCATTTCCTTTGGAGGATACCAGTCGGGCCATTCCTGTTTGCTCTTGATCGTCGCTTCCCCCGTCCAAGCGAAGCCTTCACGCCCAACGCCGATACCATAACGAGTCGCGCGACCGCCCTGCTCGACATAGTAAAGATAGTGCTTGGCGGGATCGACCACGATCGTTCCTGGCGCTTCCTTGGTCGAATAGGCGACATTCTTGCGATAGAACGCCGAATCGACTTGGCCCGGTTTGACCGCCGGAACGCTAAAGCCTGCGTCTTTCATCGGGCCGTAGAAGTCGCCTCCCTGGACAGCGACCGCCTCAGCGGGCCCTGCCGGCTCGGCAGGACCATTTGGCGGCGGCGGGGCCGCGACGGCGGATGCGGTGATCGGCGGCGACGTTTGCGTGCTGGCGCATCCGGCGAGGCATGCGCCAGCCGCTGCAGCGCCAATCAGCCCTAAGACTCGACGGGTTAAAGAAGACATAGGCGGTGACTGTCCTCGACGATTTCCGACTATAGCTAAATCCACGCCCGGAACCAATTGGTCCCGCGCACCCCCCGCCTCAACTATCGCTTATATGAACAGACTGCGATGAAGTTGTGTCCTCGAAACGTCGCCGCCGAGCAGCGCCAAGAACCCGTTAACGGCCTCGACGAATGGCGCAAACGCGCTTACACCGAGCGCCGACATATCGCGGCCACGCGAGCGGAGAAATCTAGCCGCTCAGAAGCAGCCGCCAAGGCCCATGCGAACGATACAGAAGGCAAGGATCATCATGAGCGAATTTTCCATCGGCAACGGCGCCTGGGTTCTCGTCGGAGACGGCCGCCGGGCGCTTTTTTTCCAGAATCACGGCGACGCCGAACTCCTCGACCTTCGAGTCATCGAAACCCGCATCGACGAAAATCCCGCGACGCGCGAGCAGGGAACGGACAAACCCGGCCGCAGCTTCGCCTCGAAGGGCGGCGTGCGCAGCGCGGTGCAAGACGCTGATTGGCATGAGATGGAGGAAGAGCGCTTCGCCCGCGCCATGGCGGACCGTATCAATCGGGCGGCAGAATCAGGCGAATTGAACGCCATCGCCATCGTGGCGCCGCCGCGCGTCTTGGGCGAAATCCGCAAGGAACTGTCGGCGAAGGCGCAAAGCAAGGTCGTCGGCGAACTCGCCAAGGACCTGACCCGCCATCCGCTCAAGGATATCGAAAAGGCGCTGACTCGCGGCTGAGAGGCAGGGGGAAGCCTCAAGGGCTTCCCCCTGCACAGTCGAAGGCGATTCGTCCCAGCCCCGCCTCCGACGCTCCACTCTCGTGCGAGCTTGAGGATGATGCCGTATTTTTCTTAGGAAATCAGTGTGCTTGCGCACAGCTGACGCACGCGGCCGCATTTAAGCCGCAAAAATGACGGATTGGCGCGTAGTTAGCTTCGCCTCGCCGGCGATGGCGCCGCGATGGTTTTTGAGCACGGCGGTCTTATGAGGCGCGGACGGATCATAGTGGCGGCCTTTCTTGCGCTCGCGTTCAGCGCTTGCGCGAGCCGCTCGAATGGAACGCTCGTCGCGACCCATCAGGTCGCGCCCGGCGCGAGCGTCGTCGATCTTCTTGTCGTCACGACCAGACAGCCGGAACCTTCCCAGCCCGGCGTCATGTTCTCCGGCGAACGCGGACGTGGCCTCCACTTCGCTGACATCGCCGTTTCGATTCCTCCCGACGCTGGCCGCGTGATCGGTGAAGTGCAATGGCCGCAAGCGCCAACTCCCGATCCCGCCACTCAATTCACCGTCGTCCACGCCGACGTTCTCAGCAAGGAGCAGGCGCTCGCGGCGTTCAACGCCCGCATCCGCAAGACGCCCAAGCGGCAGGTGCTGCTCTTCGTTCACGGCTACAATACGCGCTTCGAGGAGGCCGTCTATCGTTTCGCGCAGATCGTCCATGACTCGCGCGCCGACGTCACGCCAGTGCTTTTCACCTGGCCGTCGCGCGGCCGGCTGCTTCAATATGGCTACGATCACGAAAGCGCGAGCTATTCGCGCGACGCATTGGAGAGCGTGTTGCAGGCGCTGCAGCGCGATAAAGACGTCGGGAAAATCTCGATCCTCGCGCATTCCATGGGCAATTGGGCGACGCTCGAAGCGCTGCGCCAGATGGCGATCCGCAACGGCCAGATTGGATCGAAAATCGAGAACGTCATGCTTGCCGCGCCCGATGTCGATTTCGACGTGTTCAGGCGTCAAATCGCGGAGATCGGGATCAGACCTTCCGTCTTCACGCTTTTCGCTTCGAGAGACGATGACGCGCTCGCCGCGTCTCGCCGATTCTGGGGCAATACGCGATTGGGGGCCGTCGATCCAAACGCGCCGCCCTACAGTGAAGTCCTCGACCGCGATCAAGTCAAAGCCATCGATCTAACCAATGTCGCGTCCAGAGATCCGTTGGGCCACAACACTTTCGCCTCCTCCCCGGAGGTCGTGCGTTCGATTGGGATGAGGCTTGCGCAAGGCCAGCCGCTCAAGGAGGGCCAGGCGGGCGTCGGCGATCGACTGGGGCTGGCGACGGCCGGCGCGGTTTCGGCGGTCGGCGGAGTCGCCGGAGCGGCGGTCGCCGCGCCCTTCGCCGTCATCGACCCGGCGACTCGCGAAAATTTGGGCGAACATCTGGACGCCGCCGGCCAAAGTCTTGATCCGCAATATTAATCTCGCCGCCTTTTTGCTCCGAAGCTCACCTCTATTTTAACCTTCTGTTGCGACAATGTGACAGTCGGCGGGGCCGAGCCCCGTTAGAGTCGGACACTCGCGACGATCATTTCACGGGACGCCAATCACATGTCAGTCAAGCGTCAGCTTCTCGCCATTCTGGCGGTCGCCTTCGCCGCGTCTTCAGCCCAGGCCGACAATGCTCCTTCATGGTGGAAGCCGCCGCTATCGGAGCGCCCCGCATCCAAGCGCGCGGTCGACGGCGTCAACGGCAAGCTCGAAGGTTTCGGCGGCGGCTCGGATTGGCTCGGATTCGCGCGGTTGAACAACGCCTCCGCTGGCGGGATGGGGTCGATTACCGCCCCCCTCGGCGACAGCTTCGGCTTTCAGATCGATACGGTGGCGGCCGGCCATCGCGGTTTCTTCGTCGCCGCCGGCGCCGGGCACGTCTTTTGGCGCGAGCCAAGCGTCGGTCTCCTCGGAACCTACGGATCTATCGCCAACGACAAACGTCTCGACGACACACGCTTCCGCCTGGGCGCGGAAGGCGCGTATTACTACGGGCCGTTTTCCCTCGGCAGCGTCGCTGGCTATGAGGAGAGTTCGGGGCACTTTTTTACGCCGCTGGGCTACGGACCGGGGATCCTCGCCTATCAGTGGCAGCCGCGGCGCGGGCGTTTCTTCGACATGGTCGATATCAGCGTCTATCCGACCTACAACGTCAAAATTTCGGTAGGTCACCGTTATGTCGGCGGGCGTCATGCGGCGGCGCTCAGCGGCGAGGCGCTCGTGTGGAATCTCGGCAATTCGGCGATCGCCGGATTCGTTGAAAGCCGTGTCGGCGAGGATGACTACAAGGCCGTCTGGGGCGGCATTCGCATCTATCTTGGTCAAAGCGACAAGACTCTCATCGCCCGGCATCGCGAGGACGATCCGCCAAATTGGTTGAAGGACGACATGTTCGCCTCACAGAACAGCGTCCGCACCGGCGCCATGCCTGTCTTTTTCCCGCCCCCGTAGCCGAAACTTGGAATTCTTTCCTCTGCGCCCCGGAGCGCTACGTCAGGCGGCAGGAGGATACGCAATGGCCAGTTCGACGTCCGAGCCCAATCGGACGCCCGGGCGCGTCGCCGCAATCGCTGCGGCGGCGCCTGTGCTCGCCGCCGCGCTGCTTGGCAATTTCGCCACGACGCCGAACATCCCGTGGTACGACACGCTCGCCAAACCGCCGCTGACGCCGCCCAACTGGGTGTTCGGCCCGGCATGGACCACCCTCTACATTCTGATGGCCTACGCCTTCTATCTCATTCTGAGGCTTGAGCCGGCGACGCCTGGCCGGAGTGCGGCGATCTTCATCTTTTTTTTGCAGTTGGCTTTGAACACGGCCTGGTCCTTCGCCTTTTTCTTCGCGCGGAGTCCCCTGCTCGGCCTCGTTGTCGTCCTTCCGATGGAGGCCCTCGTCATCACGACGATCATTCTGTTCTATCGGCTGGATCGCATGGCAGGATATTCTCTGGCGCCGACCGCATTCTGGGTCGCTTTCGCGACCTATCTCAACGCTGGAATATTCCTGCTTAACGCCTAGCGCGCTTTCCGATCAGACGGAATCGTCTGATCGATAGGAAATCGCGCCAAATTAACAGGATGGAGCAAGTTCTAATCGAAAAAGTCGGTCAACTTTTTCGGAACTTGCTCTAGAAAGGCGCCGATCGCGCGGCCGCCACATAGGCGTCCGCGTCCTTCTGCAGCAGCAGCCGCTCCTTGAGGAGCTTGTCGGCGACGATCCGCATCGTCGCGACGAAATAGGCGCGCGATCCATAGCGCTCAACGAGCGAAAGACGCGGATCATTAGTCTTCTCGCGATCCGCCTTGGTCGCGGCGAAGGGGATCGCCGCGCCTGCGACGCAGGGTGGTCCCTTGTTGTCCTTACGCCCGTTGAAGCCTGTGAAGGCGGCGATGGGCAGCGCAAGGTCCGGCAGGCGCAAGCCCGCGGTCTCATTGCCGTCGGCGTCGATTTTCGGGACGCGGCGGACGCCTGCCGGCGGTGGCGGCAATGCGGGGACTTTCGGCCAGTTCAAATCCTGCGCCGACGCCAGATCGGAGTCGAGCGGCGCGCGCGAGGCGGGCGGCAAGACTCCCTTCGCGGTCCATTCGTCGAGCGCGACGAAAAGAGCGCGCTGCGCCGGCGCAAACGCGCGCGCGTTGATCGGCGCGACGCAGTTTGTCGCGGTGGTCGAAGCGGCGAGTCCGGCAAGATAGAAACGCCGACCATTCGGCGGCGCGCCCTTCGCGAATTCGATGCGCGGCTTCTCGCGCCAATAGGCGTCGGCCCGCCAAGTTGCAATGAAACGCGTCGGGGCGGCGGGTTCGCGAGCGGCGTCTTCGAGCAACAGCCCATCAAATGCCGCGGCCGCGTCCGACATTGCGTCGGCGTCTACGTCTTGCGCCCGCCCGAGGATGTGCTTCATCTTAAGCGCGCCGCGCACATATCCGACGATATCCCGCAGCGCCGACTCTCTGGCGTTGTCGGGAAGCTTGGCGACATTAAGCGTCAGCACGGCAAGCCCACGCTCAAGCGCCAGCGGCTTCACATTTTCGCTAGGCTCCGTCTCGATCAGAATTGACGGCGCGCCGCCCCGCGGCGGCTGCGCCGGCTTCGAAAGCGTTCCCGCGATTTCGTAGGACGCGCCGTCGAATTTCACGATCGCGGACACCGCCTCATCGGCGCCATCCGGACGCATCTCGAATTTCATCAGTTCGGCATGCGCCGCGCCGGCAAAGGCCAGCGACGCCAGGAGCGCGGCGCGTTTAGCTCGCGCGCGCGTCCTTTTCGATCCAGCTTGCAATCTTACGCAGATCGGCCAGGAAGCCTCGCCATGCTTGGCGCTTATCCGATTCATCCTTCAAGCGTAGCAGAGAAGACGGATGAACGGTCGCCAAGAATTGCGCGCCGTCGTCGAGGTCGAGGATTTCACCACGCAGACGCGACACCGCTTCCGAGCGGCCAAGCGCGCCGCGGATCGCAGTCGCGCCGAGCGCCACGATCAATCCCGGGCGCAGCAGCGCGCGTTCGCGGTCCAGCCACCAACGGCAGGCGTCGATCTCGCCGGCGTCGGGCTTCCTATGCAGGCGTCGCTTGCCGCGCGGCTCGAATTTGAAATGTTTCACCGCATTGGTGACGAAGCATTTATCGCGAGGCACCCCGGCGCGCTCCAACGCAATGTCGAGGAGCTTGCCCGAAGGTCCGACGAAAGGCCGGCCCGACAGATCTTCCATGTCTCCCGGCTGCTCCCCAATCAGCAGCACGCGCGCCTTCGGCGGTCCTTCTCCAGGCACGACCTGAGTGGCGTTCTTATATAGAGCGCAACGCGTGCAGCCGGCTTCTTGCGCGGCAAGCGCGGTGAGCGATTCCGCTTCGGTCAATGGATCGACCACAGGCGCAGGCTTCGCCCGCAGCACCAATTCGGATTTTTTCACCTGAGCTTCCATCGACCGCGCGCCGGCGATGCCGAGAAGGTCGATATAGGCGCCGCGACCGTGCGGGAAAGCTCCATTCGGACGGGAAAGTCTCGAAACGGAGGCCATCGCGGCGAAGGATGACGGCTTACAACTTCGCCATGAAATTGGCGAAGGCGAGCGAGCCTTCGGGCCATGGGCCATGGCCGCTGTCGACATTGATATGGCCGGCCGCGCCAGCGTCGATGAATTGCGCGCCGACGTCCTGTGCGAGGTGACGCGCAAAAAGCAGGTCCGCGTAGGGATCGTCGCTGCTGCCGACCATTGTCGCAGGAAAGGGAAGCCGCGCGCGGGGAATCGGGAGAAAGGCGGAATCGATCGACGGCATTTCGCGCATCACCGCCTCAGATGGCGGCGCGACGAGAAAGGCGCCCGCGATCTTCTCGCCAACGCGCTGCGCCGCATGCAGTGTTGCGATGACGCCAAGCGAATGCGCGACAATCACCACGGGCCGTGCAGACGCAATAACTTCTCGCGCGACGATCTCTTCCCATTCGGCGCGGTTGGCGTTTTCGGAGTCGCGCTGATTGACGCGGCGCGCGGTGGAGAGTTTTCCCTGCCAGCGGCTTTGCCAATGTTCGGGACCAGAGCCGCTCAAGCCCGGAACGATGAGAATCTCGGCGTCGGCGACGCGCATCAGGCGCTCTCGCGCGCGACAAAGGCGCCCGCCAGCGCATCCTCGATCAGCTTGCGCGTCTCTGCGACGCCGTAAAGCGCAATGAAGGAGCCGAACCGCGGTCCCTTCTTCTCGCCGAGCAGCACTTCATAGAGCATATTGAAGAAATCATTGGAGACGCCGGGGCGCTCCGGCGTCGCGCCCTTGGCGGCGAAATCCTGATAGCGCGGCACAGCGCGGGCGACGTCGTAGAGCGCCGTCTGAATTTCCTCGCCGCTCGCGTGCTCCATGCCGCCCAAAGTTTCGTCGATCTTCTGCAGCACCGCGCGTTCGACATCGTCGGCGGCGCGATAGGTTTTCGCCGGCTTCACGAAATCGCGGAAATAAGCCACCGCATAACCCACGAGCTTGTCGAGCCGCGGATGATTTTCCGGCGTCGCCGACGGCGCATACCGGCGCAGAAAGCCCCAGAGCACCGCGGAGTCTTCGGCGTTGGCGACGGCGGCGAGATTGAGCAGCATAGAGAAGGAAACGCTCGTTCCCTTGGCCTCGCCTTCATGTTCGAGCGTTTCCGCCGGGGGCGGATCGCCCGCATGAATATGCCATACCGGATTGCCTAGACGGTTTTTCCAGTCCTGGCGCGGATAGGCGTCGAGGAAATTCAGATAGTCGTCGACCGCGCGCGGAATCACGTCGAAATAGAGCCGCTTCGCCGCGGTCGGCTTTTGAAACATGAACTGCGCAAGGCTCTCGGGACTGGCGTAAGTCAGCCATTCCTCGATGGTCAGTCCATTGCCCTTCGACTTCGAAATTTTCTGGCCCTTCTCGTCGAGGAAAAGTTCGTAGTTGAAACCTTCCGGCGGCCGCCCGCCAAGCGCGCGCACAATCGCGCCCGAGAGCTTCACCGAGTCGATGAGGTCCTTGCCCGCCATCTCATAGTCGACGCTAAGCGCATACCAGCGCATCGCCCAGTCGGGCTTCCATTGCAGCTTGCAATGGCCGCCGGTCACGGGCGTCGTGAACTTTTCGCCGCTGTCCGGATCGGTCCAGGAGATTGTGCCGGCCTGAGCGTCATAGCCGTCGAGCGCGACCTGCATGACGATGCCGGTCTTCGGATGGACAGGCAGAAAGGGCGAATAGGTCGCGGCGCGCTCCTCGCGAAAGCTCGGCAGCATGATTTTCATCACTGCATCGTAGCGCGCGAGCATATGCTTCAAGGCGGCGTCGAAGCGGCCGCACTTGTAATATTCCGTCGACGAGGCGAATTCGTAATCGAAGCCGAAGGCGTCGAGAAAGGCGCGCAGCCGCGCATTATTATGCGCGCCGAAACTGTCATGCGTGCCGAAGGGGTCCGGCACCTGCGTCAGAGGCTTGCCGAGATTGGCGGCGACAAGCTCTTTGTTCGGAATATTGTCGGGGACTTTGCGCAGCCCGTCCATATCGTCAGAGAAGGCGATGAGACGCGTCGCGATCCTTCCTTCGGTCAGGACTTCGAAAGCGCGGCGCACCATGCTGGTGCGGGCGACCTCGCCGAAAGTGCCGATATGCGGCAGACCGGAAGGGCCGTAGCCGGTCTCGAACAGCACGCTTTTCTGACCGCTTTCTTCAACCCGTCTGACCAGCTTTCGCGCCTCTTCGAAAGGCCAGGCTGGCGAGACGCGCGCGGCTTCGACGAGTTCGGGCGACAAAAGGAGCGGCGAGGACATGGGGATGCAAGTTGGCCATAGGTTGCAGGAAGCGCGGCACAGTAGGGAGAGGGGCTCGGGGCGTCAACGCTCGCTCGCCACCAACCAATATTATGTCCCATGTGGCAAAAACCGCCGGTCTCGTGCTTGGTATGCATCGGCGCGGAACGTCGTCCGTGGCCGGCGCGCTTGTCAGGCTCGGAGCGAGAGCGCCCCATGCGCTCTTGCCCGGTTCGGTTACTGCACGGAGCGAGAGGCGACGCGGTTATCCGAAATTCCCGCCGCTTACGCTCTCGGCGCCTGCGAAATATTCCGCCGCGCTTACGATTATTCCATGCCGTTTCAGTTCCCAGCAGGTCTGGGGGTCGAACACATTTCGGTTGAACTCTTCGTCCGGTCCGTCGCGATCGACGACCTCGAGCCAACGTCGCCAGTGCCACGCCCGGTCAGGGCCCAGGACCTGATCATGAAAGGCCACAAATTCACGAATATTGGCGATTTTTCGCGCGAAGCGGCTTTTGGTGGTGAAAGGAAGATGGGCGATGACCAAGTCTCTGGGCGTCGCACGGCGCAGCGGGCGCTCGGCCTTGGCGACGATGTCGTGCATTCCCATTGTGACGCTGTCGATAAATTCGGGACGCGCCATGATTTTTGGAAGCGGAACGCCCCTGCTCCAGGGCGTTTCCGGATTTGTACGGATATGATTACGAAAATCCGGGATCTGCCCGACAACGAGCAGCAGATCTTCATAGTGGAGAGTGTCGAACGTGAGTTCACTTTCGTCGTCCGGCCCCTTTGGCGCCGAGATGGGAACATTGAAACGAGGCACCGAGAGCACGTCAGCTTCGTGAAGATTCCCACAATCGGCGAGCTTTCCTGAGGCAGGGAGCCAGAATTCGTCCGCGTCGAGAAAGAGCAGCCAATCATATCCCGCGCGAGCGGCTTCGGCTGCAGCGCCGCATGGCGCGGCGAAAGGGTTATGCCTGTCATATTCGGCATCGTCGCCCTGGATTACTTTGAGCTTGGCGTCATCGCGACTGCGGCCGAGGAGTAGTTCGCGCGTGCCATCCTTAGAATTCATATCCCAGGCAAATACAAGATCGACGCCAATGGAGCGAAGATGGTCGATCGCCTTGTCGATGAGGTCGAGCTCATCCTTTACGCCAAGGAAAGCGGCGAATTTCATAAGCATCCCATTCCAGCAGTTCCAGGACCTCTAGAGAGCTTCATGATTCGGCGAGACAGTCACTGACGCGGCTCGGTTAGGTCAACGACGAACTCGGCCAGCTGAGCAAGGTCAATCGCATAATCCGAACAGAACAGGTACGAAGGATTCTCCGCAACGGTCGGCCCGATCAAAAAGTGGATCGGCAACTCCAGCTCTCGACAAAATTGCTCGAACCATTCCCAGGTCTTCAAATATTCATGGCTCAGCATGCCAATTCGCGTTCCCGGTCGCGCGATAATTGTCATGAAAAGCGCCGAGCCATGGGCTCCGATAATCGTGTCGGCCGAGCGTATGATTTCGGCTTGCCTCGCAAAAGGTAGATCCTCGAAGTCAAAAATCTCAAATCCTTGGGCGACGAGGTAGGCCTCCACTTCGTCCTTGTTGGTCAGTCTGCGGTGCAGGCTGTGCTTGCGCGTCAGATAAACTCGCCTTGAGCGGCTGTCCGAGCACTGCGCGTCGACCCTGTCCGCAAGCTCCCGGACGAGCGTGGCTAAGGTCGTTGGGTCGAAACCCATGACATCCGAATGATAAGAGGCGCCCGTCTTTAGCCCTACCGGAAAATAGACGAGGGCGGAGCAAGTCCAAAGCCGTCTCACGAAAAGCGAGTCGCTTGGATTGAGCACGACGACCGGATGGTCTGGCCCGACGAAAAAACGGAGCGCTTCCAAATGCTGGGGCGGCATCTGTGCGTCAATCACGATCGGAATCGCGTCAAATCCCGGGCGGCGCACGCAGGCCCAGACCTTGGGAAGGAATTCGACCAGCCAATGGCCAAAGTTGCGGGAATGGACGCCGACCAAGGCGAAGGCCTCATCGAGATGGGGCGGCGTCGCGCAAGGCCTCTTGGCGACGCTGAGGATTGTGTCGCCCTCCACGGCGGCGACAATCGGATCCAAGTCGAGATTAGCCGGCACTCTCATTAATTCGTCTTCTTGAAAATCAAGAATCGCCATTCCCCCGCACACATAGAAATTGGATTTGCTCACGATCGTGGCTTCGCTGAGTATCGCGAAGAAGAACGAGCGCGGCCGGCCCACGAAGTCGCAGGTTTCGGGTATGGGCCGGCCGCCATGGGCGCTCAGGGCGACCAAATTCTGGCTTAGCGGCGCATTCAACTCTTCAAACGCCAATGCGAATCTCGTCGCGTAATCCTTAAGCGAAATCAGGCTAAGCTGCTTGATCTCGCTCTGGGACTCACCGATGATCTCGGCATAAACGAGGGCTGCGGCGCGGGAGCCGAGGCTTTCACGGACCGCTTCCTTGGTGAGCTGGAGGGGATAAAGATTGCCGCTAGCACCCCAAAGCAAAGCGGGAATCGTGAGCAACGCATAACGGCTTCGCTCGGGCGGCGGCAGCGAATTGATGAATTCATTCATTGTATGCGGCATGAGATATTGCAACATGCCGTAACATTCGAACGCTTTGCGGAAATTTCCCCGCGACTTGAAATGGCGCCCGCACAGAAGAACAAGACCCGGCAAAGGGACGCCGGACTCGATGATTGCATCGAAGAGTTGATCCGCTTCGTGCTGCTTTCCATCCCGCTGGCGAAGAAGCGCTACCGCCGTGTTGCGGATGGCGGCCGCGGCGGGATCCTCGTCCTGCGATGCTTGCGGCAGTGTCACGAGCGCATCTTCAGCGCGGCCTTGCATCACCAAGAAGTAAGCGTCGCGCACACGCTGCAAATGACTTTGAAGCATGACTTGTTCCCGGTTTGGCGTTCGCGGCGGCGGCGCAGCGAAGCAAGGTCTTCGGCGACTCCATTATCGCAATAATGCGGCGCAGACGATGGCCGGCGCATGCTTCAAGGAATCTGCGCCGCTGAGTGCTCGGCGACGAGCGCCTTGATCCACTCTGCCGGCGAGCCATTCTTCTATCTCTGCGGACGGCTCTTTCTTTGTGAGCCGAATTTGATCAGATACGACAGAACCGCCGAGAACTTCCTCGCTGACCTCAAGCTCGTCGCTATCCGGATCGTGCGACGCAATCATTAAGTCTACGTCCTCGAAATCGGGCTGAGGATGGAAAAGCCTGCGACAACGCATCCACAACTTCGCGGATCTTCTTTTCCTCCAGATCGGGAGCCATAGGCAAACCGATGAGCAGCGGCGCGAGCTCTTCAGTCGCCGAGAGACCATCGTGCCGAAGGCTGCGATAGTAGGAGTGATCATGGACTCCGCGTCCGTACCACAGACGGTGCTCGATGGCCCTTACATCCAGGCGAGCCGCGACTTCCCTCGCCTCCTTAAGCGTCTTGCAACGAAAAAGCGCATAGCAGGAGGCGATGTCCGGGGAACCAATGAAGCGTGCTCGCAGGCCCAAGGCGTTGAAGTGACGGCGGTAGGCCGAAGAAACCCCGGCAAGCGCCCGGGCTTTCTCGCTCCAGCCGTCGAGCTCGGCGAGTCCCACAGCGGCGTGATATTCGCTCATCTTTCCATTGATGCTCGCGATTTGACTGTTTCGAGCGCCGTGGAAGCCGAAATTGAGCGCTTGCCCGGTCCGGTGCGCGAGATCGACATTGGTCGTTATGACGCCGCCGCCTTCGCCCGTCGCGTAGCTTTTTGTGGCATGAAAGCTCATCACCACGGGAATTTCGCCAAGCAACAGGTCTGGGGCGTCGGTCGCCGTTTCAAAGCAGGCCGCCCCGTCGATCACGACTTCGATGCCGGTCTTCCGCCGGAACTCGCTCCAGGCCGATTGAAGGACCGGGCGTCCAAAAGCCCCAACGGGGACAACCAGTCCGACGCGATCGATCGCCTCGTATGAGACTGCGCGCGCCGGGTCGAGCAGAAAGCTTTCGGAGTCGACATCCAGCAGCCTGACTTCATAGCCGCAGGCTTCGACCGCAGCGACCGTCGCAACGAAGGTAAAGCTCGGAACGAGAGCGAGGGGCCGGTCCGCTCGAGCGCGACCGGCGCAGGCGAGGATCGCGCCCATGAGTCCGGCCGTGCCTGAGGCCGCAGTGACGACCGTTTCTGGGGGAAGCGAAAAATGTTCGGAAAGCCGGCGGCCGAGCTCCCTCGTGAGCGGTCCGAAATTGGAATAGATCCGGTTCGAGTCGATCACGCGCAAATAGGGCAGAAGCCGCTCCGAGAGGGGGAGCAGAGGTCTGAGCACTGGCGTCGGCATCTCAAACAGCGCTTCCATGCGGCGAATTCGTCAACGCCAAATCTCCAACTCAACGCTTCTTTGAATGGGCGTGCGTGCGGTGTTTCTGAATCTCGGCGTTGGCGTAGATCGGAGACGAATCGATACGCAGGCGGCGCGCTTTCGATGTCGACCGACGATTGAATTGCCTGAGCGGTTGTCGCGATTTTTGGAGACCTTCGCGCGCGGTGGATTTGAGATTTTTTCCGTCGATCTCAAAGAGAGAATGTCCGGAAATTTGTGCGGGGGCGGTTGTGCGCATCACGCCATGACGAACCTTTGCTCGAACATGATCGTGAATCGGATCTTCACCGCGCACCATTCGCATGATGACATTTTCCATTCTCCCGCGACCTAATGCAAGATGAGATGCAGCAACTTCGTTGCAGAAAATGCATTCGCGTTCTCGCCGCGCGATGCGGCTTCGCGTTCAGCGATTCAATGGCGTTCGTCGTGTAAAATTTCGGACCGCATGCGACCAGCGAACGCAAGAAGCGCAATGACTCTCTTACCGTTTCTCAGCTAACTCTGCGCAATCGCTGAAGATTTTTTGGATCGTGTTCGCGCCGCGCGTTGAAGTTTCGCGTTCAGTGATTCAGTGGCGTTCTTCGCGCAAAATATCCGACGCATTGCGACAGCGAGCGCCGCTAACTCTGTGCAGTCGCTGAATATTTTTTCCTCGCGTGTGCGCCGCGCGATGCGGCTTCGCGTTCAGCGATTCAATGGCGTTCGTCGTGCAAAATATCCGGCGCATTGCAACAGCGAGCGCCGCTAACTCTGCGCAGTCGCTGAATATTTTTTGAATCGCGTTTGCGCTGCGAGATGCAATTTCACGAGCGCCGATTCAACGGCGTCCATCGTGTAAAATTTCGGACCGCATGCGACCAGCGAACGCAAGAAGCGCAATGACTCTCTTACCGTTTCTCAGATAACTCTGCGCAATCGCTGAAGATTTTTTGGATCGTGTTCGCGCCGCGCGTTGAAGTTTCGCGTTCAGTGATTCAGTGGCGTTCTTCGCGCAAAATATCCGACGCATTGCGACAGCGAGCGCCGCTAACTCTGTGCAGTCGCTGAATATTTTTTCCTCGCGTGTGCGCCGCGCGATGCGGCTTCGCGTTCAGCGATTCAATGGCGTTCGTCGTGCAAAATATCCGGCGCATTGCAACAGCGAGCGCCGCTAACTCTGCGCAGTCGCTGAATATTTTT
>VGEB01000003.1 GCA_016869435.1 Alphaproteobacteria bacterium
CGGCGGCCATTGCAATTCCAGACGTTAACGCGAAGGCTTTAATCTTGTTCGACGCCATTTTCACCTCCATACAGTTTAGACCGATGACAACCTCAAGCGGAACACTATTTTTCTCCTTCGCCTTAGCCGCAGAATACTCAGCTCAAGATATAGCTGCCACTGAGAAGGCAACGGTCTCTTGTTCCAACTTGTATTCGTCGAGATCGTGTCAAGTGGCAATGATGACAGAACCAAAAATTTAATTGATCTGTCTTTAGCTTTGCATTAGTGGCCGGAAACTGTTCGGAGGCATGTCGCCAATATTGTTTGTAAACTATTCGCCAGCCGCAATTTTCTAAACTTCCGTTCGTGTAGCGGTATAAGCTTCGTGGTGCGTCGATAAGAGATTCGACGTAATAATTGATCCCTTGCGCCAGGGAGTGCGCATGCGCGTTTTGGGCATAGAAACCACTTGCGACGAGACAGCCGTCGCGGTCGTGTCGGAGCGAATTGGCGAGGAAGGCGGCGCGATCCTCTCTAATGAGGTGCTAAGCCAAATCGCCCGTCATGCAGCCTATGGCGGCGTCGTTCCGGAGATTGCGGCGCGCGCTCATATAGATGTGCTCGACCGGTTGATCAGTCGCGCGCTGGAGCGCGCCAGGACCGAGGCGAAGGACCTCGACGCCATCGCCGCGGCGGCCGGTCCGGGACTGATCGGCGGGGTTCTTGTTGGACTCACGGCGGGCAAGGCGCTGGCGCTGGCGCTGGGCAAGCCCTTCATTGCCGTCAATCACCTCGAAGCTCACGCGCTGACGGCGAGACTCACGGACA
Source organism: Alphaproteobacteria bacterium (assembly GCA_016869435.1). Taxonomy (GTDB): domain Bacteria; phylum Pseudomonadota; class Alphaproteobacteria; order Rhizobiales; family Beijerinckiaceae; genus Methylocystis. The sequence continues at coordinate 811 of VGEB01000003.1, forward strand.
GGCTCGATTTTCCTTATCTGGCGCTTCTGATTTCGGGGGGGCACACGCAGCTTGTTGCAGTGCGGGGCGTCGGCGATTATCGGCGGCTTGGATCGACCGTCGACGACGCCGCCGGCGAGGCCTTCGATAAGGTCGCCAAGATGTTGGAGCTCCCATACCCCGGAGGCCCGCACATCGAAAAGCTGGCGCTTGAAGGCGACGCGCATCGTTTCGACTTGCCGCGCCCGATGCTCGGTCGGCAAGGCGCCGACTTTTCGCTATCTGGTCTCAAAACCGCCGTTCGGCAGGAAATCCTCAAGCTGCAAGCGCCGAATGAAAAGGACGTGAGGGATCTTGCGGCCTCCTTCCAAGCCGCGATCGTCGACGTGATCGTGGACAGAGTGCGCGCCGGCGTGCGGCTCTTCGCCGAAAATGAGGGGCGGGCGCCGCAGGGCTTTGTCATCGGCGGCGGAGTCGCCGCCAACGGCGCCATTCGCCGCGCGCTGATGCGACTATGCGCCGAAAGCGGCCTGAGGTTCATTTCGCCGCCGCCGGCGCTCTGCGCCGACAATGGCGCGATCATCGCTTGGGCGGGACTCGAGCGTCTCAAGCGTGGACTGACCGACGATCTCGACTTTGCTGCGCGTCCGCGCTGGCCGCTCGACGCTGCGCCAAGCCGGTCGCATCACGGCAAGGCGTGAGGCGCGCCTCGATGCGATTTCTTTTCCTGGCGGCGCTTGGGGCCATGACGCTCGCGCCAATGCCGCAACCGTCCGGACTCCTTGCCGAAGAGCCGACGGTCGCTGGCGTGCGCGTGCTCTACGGACCTGGCGAGGGCTTCGGTTCCGTCGACGCGCGGCTTATCGGCGAGGCGCGCCGCTCGATCGACATGGCGGCGTATGTCTTGACTGACCGCTCGCTGACGACGGCGCTTGGCCGCGCCGCCATGCGTGGCGTAAAGGTGCGCATCTATCTGGACGGCGATGACATGAGCCGCGGCGCTCCAGCCATCGAAGAGATCGCCGACGCCCCCAATATCGAGATTCGCCGCAAGGGCCGTTCGCGCGATCTGATGCATCTCAAATCGTATCAAGTGGACGGACGCATCTTACGCAGCGGCTCGGCGAATTTCTCGATCTCGGGCGAAATTTATCAGGACAATGATCTGATCGTGATTGAAAGCCCGCAGGCGGCGGCCCGGTTTCGCGAAGCATTCGAGAGGCTGTGGTCGCGGTCCGACAATCAGCGGGTTGGCCTGAGATGACGCGGGCGACGGTCGCCGTGCTCGGCGCAGGCGCCTGGGGCGTCGCGCTCGCCAATGTCGCCGCCCATGGCCGCGCGCGCGTTCCGCTGTGGGCGCATGATCCGAGGACTGCACAGGCGCTTGCGCGCGACCGTGAGAACAGGCGCCGACTGCCGGGATTGCCGCTTGCCGCCGCCGTCGCGCCAACCGCGGACATTTCGATTTTGCATGAAGCGGAAATCGTTCTCGCGGTGACGCCCGCACAAGCGATACGCATGACGGCGCGGGCCGCGCGGCCTTACATGCGCGACGGCGCCGCTTTCGTGATCTGCGCCAAGGGCATCGAGCGCGATAGCCGCAAATTCCTGAGCGATGTTGCGCGCGAAGAACTGCCCCAGGCCGACATCGCGGCGCTTTCGGGACCGAGCTTCGCGGCGGATGTCTGCCGCGGGCTGCCGACGGCGGTCACGCTCGCGGCGCATGACGAGCCGCTGGCGCGATGCCTTTGCGAAGAGCTTTCGACAAAGACGTTCCGGCTTTATCGCTCAACTGACGTGCGCGGCGTCGAGATCGGCGGGGCGGCGAAAAATGTCCTCGCCATCGCCGCGGGCATGAGCCATGGCCGTGGGCTGGGCGCGAGCGCGCAGGCGGCGCTTATCGCGCGCGGATTCGCCGAGCTGATGCGCCTCGGGCGCGCGCTTGGCGCGCGTCAGGAGACGTTGATGGGTCTTTCCGGGTTGGGCGACCTCGTTCTCACCTGCGGCTCGGCGCAATCGCGCAATTTCGCGCTCGGCGAAGCGCTGGGGCGGGGAGAATCGGCGAAGGACGCCGCGCATGGCAAGCTCGCGGAAGGCGCCTTTACGGCGCGCGTTCTCGTCGAAATGGCGCACGCCCATCAGATCGAGTTGCCGATCGCTGAAGCTGTCGACGCCATTCTTTCGGAGCGCCTGAGCGTCGACGACGCCATTGAAGCTCTTCTGCTGCGTCCGCTAAAAGCAGAAAGCTGATCTCGTCTCAAGGGCGGCAGGTCGTCTAGTTCGAATCCAAAATCTCGCGCATCTTCACGGCGAGCTGCTCCAGAGTGAACGGCTTCGAAAGCAGCTTGACGCCTGGGTCGAGAACGCCATTGTGCAGGATGGCGTTGCGCGTATAGCCGGTAATGAAAAGCACACGCAGACTGTGTCGACGAAAAACCGCCTCCCGTGCGAGACGCGCGCCGTCCATATCCGGCATGACAACGTCGGTAAGCATCAAGTTGATGTCGGGCCGCTGCCGAATGATGTCGATCGCCGCGCGTCCGTTCTCGGCTTCCAGAACGGTGTATCCCAATTCGCGGATGCCCTGTGCGGTGACGCGGCGGGCCGTATCGTCGTCTTCGACGATGAGCACGATCTCTTCCGGTCTTCCAAGCGGGAGCTGAAGAGGCTTCGACCTCGGCGCCGATACTGGCGCCGACGCTTCCGCGTGATCGAATCGCGGAAGATAAAGCTTGATGCAGGTTCCGAGTCCGGGTTCGGAATAGATTTTTACGTGTCCGCCCGATTGCTTGACGAATCCATGGACCTGCGAGAGCCCCAGTCCCGTGCCTTTGCCGGTCGGCTTTGTTGTAAAGAATGGATCGAAGGCCTGTGAAATGACCTCGGGCGACATGCCTTGACCCGTGTCGGTGACGGCGATCATCACATATTGGCCAGGCTTCACTTCCATGTTTTCAGCGGCGTAGGCGTCATCGAGATAGCAATTGGCTGTCTCGATCGTCAGCTTGCCGCCGTTTGGCATCGCGTCGCGGGCATTGACCGCGAGATTGACGATAGCGCTTTCCAATTCGTGCTGATCGATTTTCGTCGACCATAGGCCGCCAGCGAGCACGGTTTCGAGTTCGATCCCTCCGCCAAGCGCGCGGCGCACCATGTCGGAAATGCTGGAGACGAACTTGTTCGGGTCGAGGGGTCGCGGCGACAATGGTTGTCGTCGCGAGAACGCGAGCAGCCTGCGCACCATCGCCGCCGCGCGATCGGCCCCGTCCATCGCCGAGTCGATGAGCTGGACAAATTCGCCGTCCGAACCCGCAAGTTTCCGCTGCAGCAGGTGAAGACTGGCGACGATGACGCCAAGCATGTTATTGAAGTCGTGCGCAATGCCGCCGGTAAGGTGACCGAGCGCTTCAAGCTTTTGCGCCTGCCGCAACTGTGACTCCAGCGCTTCGCGGCGCGTCGTTTCTGCGATCAGCTGGTCATAAGCGGACTTGAGCGAGTCGCGCGACGTTTGCAGCGACGTCATTTGTTTTTTCGCGTTGAGAAGCGAGAATATCCCCAGAACGAGGATTATCGCTCCGACCGTCCAAATGGCCGCGTCGAATTGGCCGCCCGCGGCGTTGAGCTCGCGCTCGCGCGACTCAAGCAAACTTCCCTCAGATTCGATCATCGCGCCGATTACCGCGCGGAGCCGATCCATCAGCGCTTTTCCGCGTCCGGACTTGATAATGTCGACCGCCTTGTCGAACTGGCCAGCGCGCGTGGCGGCGATCGTATCATTGATAATCTCCAGCCTTTCGCCAAGCAGCGGCCGTATCTCCGCGATGGACTGAAGCTGCTGGGGATTGTCCCTCACCAGTTCCGAAAGCTGGTCGAGAAGACCGGAGAGTTTGGCCGAAGCTTCGCTGCAGGGCTCCAGGTAGCGCTCATCCCGAGTGATCATGAAGCCGCGTTGGCCGCTCTCGGCGCCCTGGAGCAACCCGGAAAACTGATAAAGGTCGCTTTGCACCATGAGGGTGTGGCGCATCCACGCCCCGGCCGCTCGGCGTTGGAATTCGGCGTGCACGGCGACATAAGCGGCGAGCGCAAGCACTGCGAAGCCCAAAGCGATGCCAAACAGTCCGGAAGCGAAGAATTTACGTGACGGAGACATGTCGATCAGGCGACGGGCTGCAACGCAGAACAGTCTACGACGCGCATCAAATTTGCGAAAGGTCAGGGAACCTGCCGCACCGCGCCTTTCGCCGCGCTCGTCGTCATCGAAGCGTAGGCGCGCAGCGCCGTCGTAATCTTTCGCGGCCGGGGTTTAGCCGGGGCGAATCCCTTGGCGGACTGTGCGGCGCGGCGCGCCGCGAGTTCGTCGTCAGCGACCGCAAGCGTGATCGTGCGCGCCGGAATATCGATTTCGATGCGATCGCCGTCTCTGACCAGCGCGATTGCGCCGCCTTCCGCCGCCTCGGGAGATACATGGCCGATGGACAGTCCCGCCGTGCCGCCGGAAAATCTTCCGTCGGTGACGAGAGCGCAGGCCTTTCCGAGCCCTTTCGACTTCAGATAACTCGTCGGATAGAGCATTTCCTGCATGCCGGGTCCGCCGCGCGGGCCTTCGTAACGGATGACGACGACGTCGCCGGCCTTTACGTCGCCCGTAAGAATTCCCGAGACGGCGGCGTCCTGGCTTTCAAAGACCTTGGCGGCGCCGGCGAATTTCAGGATCGACTCGTCGACGCCAGCGGTTTTCACGATGCAGCCGTCGAGAGCGAGATTGCCGCTGAGCACCGCGAGCCCGCCATCCTTGGAGAAGGCGTGCGCGGCATCGCGTATCGCGCCTTTTTCGCGATCGCCGTCGAGTTCCTTGTAGCGGCGGTCCTGGCTGAAGGCGACTTGCGTCGGCACGCCGCCAGGCGCGGCGCGGAAGAATGTGCGCGCCGTCTCGCTCTGCGTCACCGCGATGTCCCAGCGCGCCACCGCGTCGCTGATCGAGGGGCTGTGCACGGTCGGAAGATCGCCATGCAAAAGTCCGGCGCGCAACAGCTCGCCGAGAATGGCGATAACGCCGCCGGCGCGATGCACGTTCTCGAGATGAACGTCGGGCGCGGATGGCGCGACCTTGCAAAGAACCGGCACCCGCCGCGACAGCCGGTCGATGTCGGCCATTGTGAAGTCGACCTGGGCCTCATGCGCCGCCGCAAGAAGATGCAGCACGGTATTGGTGGAGCCGCCCATGGCGATGTCGAGCGTGATGGCGTTCTCGAAGGCGTCGAAGCTCGCGATCGATCGCGGCAACACGCTTTCGTCGTTCTGCTCGTAATAGCGGCGCGCCAGATCGACGATGAGATGACCGGCTTCGACAAACAGGCGGCGACGATCGGCATGCGTGGCGAGCGCCGATCCATTGCCGGGAAGCGACAGACCTAATGCCTCCGTCAGACAGTTCATGCTGTTGGCCGTGAACATACCCGAACAGGAGCCGCAGGTCGGACAGGCGGAGCGTTCGATGGTCGCGACGTCCGCCTCGCTGACCTCGTCGTCGGCGCCGGCGATGATCGCGTCGACCAGATCGAGCGCATGCTCCTTGCCGGCGAGCACGACTTTGCCTGCCTCCATCGGACCGCCGGAAACGAATACCGTCGGAATGTTGAGACGCAGCGCCGCCATCAGCATGCCCGGCGTGATCTTGTCGCAATTGCTGATGCAGACAAGCGCGTCGGCGCAATGCGCATTGACCATATATTCGACGCTGTCGGCGATGAGATCGCGCGAGGGCAGGGAGTAGAGCATCCCGTCGTGGCCCATGGCGATTCCGTCATCGATCGCGATGGTGTTGAATTCCTTTGCGACGCCTCCGGCCTTTTCAATCTCGGCGGCGACGAGCTGGCCAAGGTCCTTCAAATGGACATGACCCGGCACGAATTGCGTAAAGGAATTGGCGACGGCGATGATCGGCTTGCCGAAGTCTTCCTCCTTCATGCCCGTCGCGCGCCACAGGCCCCGCGCGCCGGCCATGTTGCGGCCGTGGGTCGTCGTGCGTGAACGATATGGAGGCATTGAACTCTCGTCGTCGCGAAGGTTCGTCGTTCGAACCATTTCAGAGACGACTAGCGCAGCGAATGAAACGCCGCAACCGTGGGCGGCGCCGACTCGCCCCGACTTTGGAGGCGTTGGGCTTGACCTTGGGCCCAACGCAAGCGCGCGACGAGAAGTTTAACTCTCGCGCAGCCCTTTAAACACGCTCAAGCCGCGCGGCGTTCAGCCGACGTCAGCAGCTGAGTGACGCAATCTCGAACGGCGTTGATCGAAGCGAAGCTCTGCCGACGCAGCATAGAGACGGGGAATTCTATGTCGAAGGCTTCTTCAAGCGCGAGCATGGTGCGGATCGCTGCGAAAGGCGTCAATCCTGCGCCGTAGAGATCGTCAAGATCCGACAATTGCGCCACCGGCATATGCAGACGGCCGTGCTCTTGCAACAGACGGCGTATGGTGTTCATCATCGATTCCAACTCCAGGAGCTCCGCGAATTGAACCGCAGGGCTGCAGCGATGTCGGCGCGATAAGCGCGGTTGATTCCTAACAATCGTAACTAGTGCGGCAAGGATTCGGGCACCTCGCCTGAACGGAGGATGAATTCGTGGCGTTCGCATCACGTTTTGGCTTACGAATGGTTAATCCAATACGCTGCCGCGCGCCCTACTGTGGCCATTTTTGTTTGGTCGCTCTATGTTAGACGCGATGCGAATTCTGCCGCTTCTTCTCCTCACGATCATCGCCCTTTTGGCAGCCCTGCCTGTACGCCAGGCGGCGGCCGAGGAGTTGGGACCGCCGTCGATCGAATCGTTCGGAGAGGATGGCGAAAATTTCCTGTTCATTCCGGGCATTGGAAGAATTCCGCTGCCGCCCGGGACCCGCGCGCTTGGTCCGGGGCAGGGGGGAGGCGAATTAGCGCCCGAGCGGCGCGCGCCTGCGGCAGGACCGCCTGCAAGCCCTAAAGACCCTGCCGAGCGGCGGGCGGAAGAATTGGCGCGGCTTTATCTGCGCCTGGAGCAGGCCGAGGATGAGCGCGAGGCCAAGAGCGTCGCGGCGGCGATCTTCAACCGCTGGTCGCGCTCGGAGTCGGACACGATCAATTTGCTTGCGGCCCGCGCCCTTGCGGCGACCGACGCCGGCGCGCCTGCGCTCGCGCTGAGCTTGCTCGACTATGTCGTCACGCTCGCCCCGCAGTGGTCCGAAGGCTTTGTGCTGAGGGCGAAAGTGCGGGCCGAGCAGGGCGACGACGTTAGCGCCGTCGCCGACCTTGAAATTGCGTCAACGCTCGACCCGAAGCGTTTCGACGCCTTCGCCGCTCTCGGCGCGCTCAAGGAAAAATCCGGGGACAAGAAAGGCGCGCTCGCCGCCTATCGAAAGTCGCTCGCCATCTCGCCCCAGCAGGAATCGCTCCGAAAAATCGAGGAGCGCCTACATATTGAGATCGAAGGCCGCGATATCTGAAGCTGCGGGGAGTGAGATGACGACCGAAAGGCAGGCTACGGGTTCGATTGCGCCCGAAGCTTTGGAGCAGCTGTTTACCGGCGCCCGGACTCATAACGGCTGGCTTGACAAGGAGGTCCCCGACAGCGTGCTCGAACGCGCGGTGGACTACGCCAAATGGGGGCCGACGAGCGCCAATTGCTCGCCGATGCGCGTCGTCTTCGTGCGCTCGCGCGAGGCGAAGGCCCGACTCGCGCCGGCGATGTCGGACGCCAACCGTCCGAAGACCATGGCTGCGCCGGCCACGGCGATCGTCGCCTATGATCTCGACTTTCCAGAGCATCTTCCGCGCCTTTATCCCGCGACGGACGCCCGTTCATGGTTCGTCGGCAACGACGTCTTGATCGAAGAGACCGCCTTTCGCAATGGTTCGCTCCAGGGAGCCTATCTGCTGCTCGCGCTTCGCGCGGTAGGACTCGATTGCGGACCGATGAGCGGCTTCGACAGGGCGAAGGTCGACGCAGAATTTTTTGCCGGCACGCGGATTAAGTCCAACTTTCTGATCAATATCGGATATGGCGATCACGCGAAGCTCTATCCTCGCGGACCAAGATTCGATTTCGAGGAAATCGCCAGCATTCTCTAGGAGGCCGCCATATGACTTTGCGAATTATTCCGCAACGCTTCGCCCCGCAGGCGCAGGGCTTGCTGCGCATCGCCGCCGCTCTGCTTTTTCTGCAGCACGGAACGGCCAAGCTCTCCGGCGTTCCGCACGTCGCCATGTTTGACGGGTTGCAACTGATCTCGCTTCTGGGCGCGGCGGGGATTATCGAACTTGTCGGCGGCGTATTGATTCTGCTTGGCCTGTTCACCCGGCCCGTCGCCTTTGTTCTTTCGGGCCAGATGGCGGTCGCCTATTTCTTTTTTCACGCCGGTCAGGAGTTCTGGCCGATCCTCAACAAGGGAGAGCTCGCCGCCCTCTACTGCTTCGTTTTTCTGTTCTTTGCGGCGGCGGGTCCGGGCGCCTTCGCGCTCGACCGCGAGTAGCGTCGCGGCGCATGAGCCGCTACTTCTATTGACAATGGACGCCGGGAACATATTCCCTTGCGCTATGTCCGAGACGGCTGTCACCGCAAAGCGACGTTCCCAAGCGCTGGCGCTGCCCAATCTGCTTACCTATGGCCGCGTCGTCGCCGTTCCGGTGGTCGCGGGACTGCTTCTTGGCTTCACCGAGCATTGGGCGCGATGGACGGCGCTCGGGGTTTTCACCGCCGCGGCCGTGACGGATTTTCTCGACGGTTATTTCGCGCGGATATGGCAACAGCATTCGCCGCTCGGACGGATGCTTGATCCGATCGCCGACAAGCTGCTCGTGGCGACGACTCTTATGGCGCTCGTCGCCGACCAAACCCTCGCCGGCTGGACGATCTGGGCGGCGATCATCATCCTGTGCCGGGAAATCCTCGTGTCGGGGTTGCGCGAGCATTTGGCCGAGCTCAAGGTGCGGCTGCCTGTCTCGGCCATCGCCAAGTGGAAAACGACGGCGCAGCTGGTGGCGCTGGGGTTCCTGATCGCCGGCCCGGCGGGCGAAGTCGTCCTTCCTGGCACGGTCAAGATCGGCGCGTCTCTCCTGTGGGCCGCTGCGATCCTGACGCTTTACACAGGTTTCGACTATCTGCAGTCGGCATGGGACCATTTCGGGGAAGACGGGCCGGGATGAAGGCGCTGTATTTCGCTTGGGTGCGCGAACGCATCGGTCTGGCGGAAGAGGAGATTGCGCCGCCGGGCGATGTGGTCACGGTTCGCCAGCTGATCGACTGGCTTTCGGCGCGCGGCGAAGGCTATGCGGCCGCGTTCGCCAATCCGGCGACGATCCGCGCCGCGCTCGACAAGACCCATGCAGGACCGAATGCGCCGATCGGCGCCGCCCGCGAGATCGCCTTCTTCCCACCGATGACGGGGGGGTGAGATGGCGCAGCCGCCGGCGCCCTCCGTGCACGTGCAGGCTGAGGATTTCGATCCCGGACGCGAACAGGCGCTGCTGACCCGGGGACGGCGGGACATCGGCGCGCTCGTCAGCTTCGTCGGCCTCTGCAGGGACGAAGACGGCGCGCTCGAGTCGCTGGAGCTCGAACATTATCCCGGCATGGCGGAAGCCGAGATCGCGCGCGTTGCGGATCAGGCGTTCGAGCGATGGCCCTTGCAGGGCCTCACCATCATTCATCGCTTCGGCCGCATCCGGGTTGGCGAGCGAATCGTTCTGGTGATCGTGGCGGCGCGCCGACGCGCTGACGCCTTTGCCGCCGCGGAATTTCTGATGGACTATCTCAAGACCCGCGCGCCCTTCTGGAAAAAGGAGCGCCGCGTCGACGGCGCCGCCGGAGATTGGGTCGAGGCGAAATCCGAGGACGACGCCGCCACTGAGCGCTGGCGCTAGATCAACTGCTGCGGCGCGATGAGATGCGCGAGCCACCCGTGCAGCGCGACCATCGCGACCGCGAGAAACAGCGTCGCGAGGGTGAAGACATCGAGATTTTCTCTGGGCACGCGCATCATGGTCGGCAGACCGACGGAGAAAACATAGATTCCGTAAAAGCCGAGCACGTCCAGCCAGCGAAGGCCGGGTATCAGGCCAAAGAGCGAAGCCAGCCAGACCGGGGTATAGGAATAGGCGGTCAGCATCAGGGCGCGGCGGTCGTCGGTCTTTCCGTCGAAATGGGGCGCAATGGCCGATATGACGAAGGCGGCGAGAAAGAAAGCCGGGAGGCTGAGAAGATATTGAACGAAAGCGCGATAGAGCCCGGCCGCGAACGTCGGGTGCATGATTCCCTGCGAGCCATAGGAAAAGCCGAAGAGCCATGAGCCGAAAAAGCTCGCGAACGGCGGAAGCAGAGCCAATATCGCGATATAGCCGCGGTAGAGATCGAAGACCGACGTATCCTCGTTGGAGATCTGCGCCCACTCGGACTGCGGCGCCAGAATTAAGCCCTTGATCCGCGAGAATAATCTCATTCCCGTCTCCATTGATTCGCCGCAAGCGTGATAATAATCGGAGCGGGCTTGCGGGCGCTGGGCGCTCCATGCGAGGGAGAATGCGGCCACTGCGGCCGGTTCGGTGATCGACAGTGCAACCTAACGCGACGGGCCGCATGAGAAAACTGCTGGAATATTTTTGGCCGACGGTCGGCCTCGTCGCTGTCGTCGCCTCTTTCTTCCTTCTCTATCGCGAATTCAGAGGAGAATCCGTCGGCGTTGAAGTTTGGGCGAATCTGAAGGCGATACCCACGACCCATTATCTTCTTGCCGGCCTGTCGACGCTCGTCGCCTATGCGGCGCTCGCCTGGTACGATCGCATCGCGCTCCTGCATCTGGGCGTCAAGCATATCAACTGGCTGTTTATTTCGGTCTGCTCGTTCACGACATACGCCCTGTCCCATAATATCGGCGCAAGCGTGTTCTCGGGCGCCATGGTGCGCTATCGGGCCTATTCGACGAAGGGGCTGACTGCGACGCAGGTCGCGACCCTGGTGGTGCTGTGTTCATATACGTTCGGCTTCGGCAATGTGCTGCTCGCCGGACTATTGCTTACCTATAACCCGGCGATCATGCAGCGCCTGTCGGGCTTCCTGCCGGACGTCTTGACGAACCCGAGCACCGCGCTCGTCGTCGGTCTTGCCTGCCTCGCCTTCGTCGTTCTCTACATCATCGGATCGCTAATGCATTTCCGCCCGATCCACCTCTTCGGGCGCTTTGAAATTCTCTATCCACGGCCCGCCATCATGCTGCGCCAGCTCTTTGCCGCGCCCCTGGAGCTCATCGGCGCTGCCGGCATCATCTATTTCGCGCTGCCGGAGCAGGGCAATCCGGGCTATCTCGTCGTGCTCGGCGCCTTTCTCCTGTCCTTCTCGGCGGCCTTGGTGTCCCATGCGCCGGGCGGTCTCGGGATTTTCGAACTGCTGTTCATCAACGTGATGCCCGACGTGCCGCGGCTGAAGGTTCTGGCGGCGCTGCTTATTTGGAGACTCTTCTATCTCATCATCCCCTTGCTGATCGCGCTCGTCGTCGTCGCGCTTTTTGAGCGCCGCAAACTCGTCGAGCGCTGGCGAGGGATAGAGCAACAGCTGCAAAAGTAAAAAACGCCGGCCATATTGACCGGCGTCTTGAACGATCGGCGTTTGTCGCCGGGCTACATGCGATATTGCTGGAGACGCGTCGTTCGCAACCCCGCAAGGCCGTGCTGGTCGATCGACATCTGCCAGCTCAGGAATTCGTCGACCGTCAGCGTATAGCGGGTGCAGGCCTCGTCCAGCGAAAGCAGGCCGCCGCGCACCGCCGCCACCACTTCCGCCTTGCGCCGAATAACCCAGCGCTTGGTCGAAGCGGGGGGTAAATCCGCAACGGTCAGCGGACTGCCATCGGGACCGATGACATATTTGACACGGGGACGATGCGTCTCGGTCATCTCACTCACTCGCTACTCAAACAACCTTGGTGCAGCGATCGTTATAGAGGCCCCGCTTTAAAAATTGGCTAAACGAACAGGTTCTACAAGCAATGGAAAATAAACCAAATTTTAGGAAGATGCGCCGTCCGGGAGACTTCGTGAATCTTCCGCAGAAGCCTCAATACGCCAATGACGGCCTCGTTTTGCCTGGAATTGCTTGCGCCGCGCGCTTCGCGTCCGTCCCGCAACAGTAAAAATCTTAGCGCGCAATCGTATGGATTTGGCAAAGCTCTAAGAACGGGTCGTTAACTGCGTTAACTCTTCGAGCAAAGGTGTGACAGCGAGTCCGGACAGCGAATGACATGCATTGGGGTGATTCTCGCCGGCGGATTGTCGCGGCGCATGGGCGGGGGCGACAAGCCGCTCCTGGAGATAAAAGGTAGGCCGATCCTTCAGCATGTGATCGATCGGCTGAAGCCGCAGTGCGCGGCGCTGGCGATCAACGCCAACGGCGATCCAGCGCGGTTTTCGGCTTTCGGCATGCCGGTGATCGCCGACAGTGTCGAAGGCTTCGCGGGACCGCTCGCCGGCATCCTGGCAGGAATGGATTTTGCCGCCGCGAGAGGTGCGGCCGACGTGTTGAGCGCGCCGGGGGACACGCCATTCCTGCCCGCCGATCTCCTGTCGCGGCTCCAAGCCGCCCGCGGGCGTAGCGGCGCGCGCATCGCCGTCGCGGCATCGAACGGGCGGACCCATCACGCCGTGGCGCTGTGGCCGGTCGCGCTGCGCGACGAACTGCGGCGCGCGCTCGTCGAGGAAGGCGAGCGCAAAGTGTCGACCTTCATCAGCCGGTTTGCAAATGTCGCCGTCGACTGGCCGGTCGAGCCTTACGACCAGTTCTTCAATGTGAACAGGCGGGAGGATCTGGCCAGCGCCGTCGCGATAGCCAAGGAGAGATCGCGCGGCTAGATTGACGCGCGACGATGCCCCAGGGGACTGACGCTGCCTATGAGCGCGCAAGCGAAAAAGAGTCTGAAAGAGAAAGTCGAAGAGGAAGCCAAGGCCTTCTTTCCGGTCTTCCTCTATGTGTGGTTTCTGCTCGCCGTGCTTGGCGTGCATAAGTCGATCGTCTTGTCTCAGGCGCATCTCGTGCAGCATCAGGGATTCGCCGTCGTCAAGGCGCTCGCCTTCGCCAAGGTGCTGTTTATCGCCAACAAATTCGGTGTCTGGCGCGTCTTCGACAAAATGCCGCTGATCACGCCCATTCTTGTCAAATCGCTGCTGTTCGGCCTGCTGCTGATCGTCATGGACATCGCGGAGCAGGCGTTGCTTGAGCATATTTGGCCGTCCCACGTCGACCATGACGGCGTCGACCTCAGCAATCTGCGCACCTTGCTTTCGGTCGGACTCGTGAGCTTCGCTGCGCTGATTCCTTTCTTCGGCTATCGCGAATTTGCAAAGCTGATCGGGGATAAGGAGCTGCTGAACGTTCTCTTCGTGCGTCGGGAGATGTTCGTTCCGCAGCGCGAGGTCGAGCGGGCGGCCGCGCCGGCGCCTGCGGAAACCGTCGAAAGCTAAACGAAGCCGGGATCGATTTCGACGGCGGCTTCGAGCCAGGGAGGCGTCGGCAGGTTCTGACTGCGCAAGAACTCGGCGTTGAACAGCTTCGACGCGTAGCGCGCGCCGCCGTCGCAGAGCACCGTCACGATCGTGTTGCCGGGTCCCATATCGCGCGCGAGTCTGATCGCCCCGGCGACATTGATTCCCGAAGAACCGCCGAGCAGCAATCCCTCTTGTTCGGCGAGATCGAAGACGACCCGCAGCGCCTCGTCGTCCGGAATGCGATAGGCGACGTCAATCGGCGCGCCCTCGAGATTGGCGGTGATCCGGCCCTGGCCGATTCCTTCCGTGATCGACGAGCCTTCGGCCTTCAGCTCTCCGGTCGTGTAATAGGAATAGAGCGCCGCGCCGAAGGGATCGGCGAGCCCGATCTTCACTTCCGGATTTCTCTCCTTGAGCGCCATGCCGACGCCGGCGAGCGTGCCGCCGGTGCCGCAGGCGCAGATGAAGGCGTCGACCGCGCCGTCGAGCGCTTCGTATATCTCGGGGCCGGTCGTGGTGAGATGGGCGACGCGGTTGGCGACATTGTCGAATTGATTGGCCCAAACCGCGCCGTTGGGCTCTTCCCTGGCGAGGCGTTCGGCGAGTCGTCCGGAGAGCTTCACATAATTATTGGGATTGGCGTAGGGAACCGCCGGCACTTCGACGAGCTGCGCGCCCTGCAGGCGCAACATGTCCTTCTTTTCCTGGCTCTGGGTGTCGGGAATGACGATCACCGTGCGAAAGCCGAGCGCATTGGCGACGAGCGCGAGTCCAATGCCGGTATTGCCGGCGGTGCCTTCGACGATCGTTCCGCCCGGCTTCAAGAATCCTTTCGCGCGCGCGTCTTCGACGATCGACAGGGCGGCGCGGTCCTTCACCGAACCGCCGGGGTTCATGAATTCCGCCTTGCCGAGGATGCGGCAACCAGTGGCCTTGGAGGCCGCGCGCAGTTCGATGAGTGGCGTGCGTCCGATCGCTTCGATGACGCTGGGGGCGACGGTCATGGATGATTCCCGGCGAGTGCGAATCGTTCCTAGCCGAACGACGCCTTTCGCTCAAAGGCGAAAATCGCGCCATGCCGCGCCCGCTCGCCGGGCTCAAGGACTCTCATCGAAGGTTTTTCATAGAGATCGCCGTGAAAATCCTCGGGATCGCCGTGGCCGGTCCATGGCTCGATGCACAGATAAGGCGCCGGCGGAAGCGTCCAGAATCCGACATGAGGGAAGTCTTGCAGGGTCACCGCAAGACGCCCGCCTTCGCCGTTGTCGAAAACAAGGCTGTGGCTTTCAAGATTGAGAAAGCACAGGGCGTCGCGCGCGAACATCTGCGGCTCGAGCGGCAGCCGCCGGCCGACAAGCGGCGTTTTGCGGATCGGCTTTGAAAAGAGTCCGCCGGGCCCGATCACTGGAACGTCGGGGCGCTCCTCCTTCTCGAAGACGATCGCATGCGGCGAGGCGGAGCCGGCGAGCGGCCAGCGAAAGGCGGGATGCAGACCGCAAGCATAGGGAAGGGGCCGAGAACCGATGTTCGCGACGATGAGACTGTTTTCGAGCGCGCCGGCGTGAAGCCGGAATTCCACTTCGAAGCGGAAGGCGAAGGGATAGAGCGCGCGGGTCTCGTCATCGTCGATGAGCGCAAGGCGCAGATAGTCGTCGCGTCGCTCGGCGACGTCAAAGCGCTTTTTCCAGGCGAAGCCGTGCAGCGCAAGCGGATAGGTTTTGCCGTCGACGCGGATGCTTCCGTCGCGGGTCCAGCCGACGACCGGAAACAGCACGGGCGCGGTCTGGTCCCAGATATTGGGGTCCTTCGCCCAGATCAGGTCGACTCCCCGCGCGCGCCATGCCGCCAGCTCCGCGCCGAAGAGCAAAATCTCGGCGCGGTCGCCGGAGAGATGGGTGAGCTCAATCGCGTCGGTCATTGGCCAGTCCTATCGCGAGACGCAAGCGCAGGCGAATGCTTACAAAATGAGCGTTACCTGCCTTTGCGCCGCTTGAGCGGCCACAATCGGCGCAATAATGTCCCGCCGCCAACCCTGTGGTAGCGCGATGCGCAGCGCTTCGAACGCCAATGAGAAGGGCTTATGACGATTAGCAATTTGGTCGCGGATATCGGCTCCGGCGCCTTCAGCGTAGAGGTGACTCTCTTTTTTACGACGTTCACCACGCTGCTCGCGGTCATCAATCCTTTTGAGGTGCTGCCAATCTTCCTGATGCTCCAGCGCGAAAAAAACGATGTGGAGCGACGCCGGGTGGCGTTTCTGTCCTGTCTCTATGCGCTGTTGCTGATCCTGTTTTTCCTGTTCTTTGGCGCGGTAATCTTAAAAATATTCGGCGTCTCGCTGAATATGGTTCGGATCGCCGGCGGCATCGTGCTGACGCGAATCGGATTTGAACTGTTCCTGCCGTCGTCAAATGAGAAAGCAGCCTTGCGCCACCCGGCCCCAACGCCGACGTCGCCTTCATGCCGCTGGCGATGCCGCTCATGATCGGTCCCGGCGTGATCGCAACGGTTCTCGGCATGACGGCCACCATCGAGCATTCTTCCCACGAAGCGCTGGCCTTCGGCGCCATCCTCGCCGCGATATTTCTCGCGGTCGGCGTGACTTACGGCTGTCTCGCCTTCGCCGCGCGATTGACGACGTTTTTGGGGCCGCTGGGAATCGATGCGGCGACCAGAATCGTCGGTTTTTTCGTCTCGGCGATGGGCGTGTCTCTGGTCTTCACCGGCGTGATCCATGAGCTGGAGTTACATGGGCTGAGCGGATTGCATTAGCCCCGTTGCGAGACCGCGGGGCGCGATGGCTACAGACATCGCAAGGTTTCGCCGAGCCGCAGATAAATCTCGCGATGCGCGTCGCGCAGGCCAGGCACCCAGGGTTTGAGCTGCGCCCCTACGACGGCGTCGAAGTGATCGAACCGCTGTCCGATCGCCTTGTCGAGATATTCGTAATACCAGCGCCCCGGCTTGAGTCGTTGGCGTCGGAAGACGCCTTCGCCTCCCACTGGCTCCTCGCGCGCCGTAAACGGATAGCGCTGCGAGATGACGCTCACGGCGCCGTCGTTAGGCCGCCACTGCGGCAGCGAAAGTTCGCCGCCGCCCCAGCCGACGATCGGCGCCTTGGCGAATCGCGCCTCTCGCGCCTGATAGAGCGCCGGCTGCCAGAGAATGGGATGAATGGTGGGGTCTGGCCGCCAGGCCTTGCCGAAAAAGCCGGAGGCGCGGACATAAGTAGCGTTGGTCACGAGCGAGAGATAGTAGGTGCCGTGATGCGATCTGAACCGGGCGTTGGCGTTACGGCAGCCCTGGAGCGTCATATCGAAGATGAGATTGTCCTCCCCGGCGACAAAGTCGCCGGCGTCCAGACGCGCCATCGCTTGCAGCGGATCCGCTTCACGTTCGGTCCACTGATCGAGATGGAGATCGAACGGCTTGCGCATTGCGCTCGGAACGCCGGCGGCCATTCCGAGAAAATTGAACGAGTCCGCGATGAGCCGGCTCGGTCTGCGCTTGAAACGGCCGTCCGTCTGGTCGCATCCAAAGCCGTAAGGCAGCAAAGAACCGTTAATGGCGCCAGCGACGCTGACCACGCCTTCGATCCAGTCCGCGCTCGTTCCCCTGGCCCAGAAATCGTCGGCGAGCAGCGCTTGTAACTGCATGGCGGTCTGGACGCCCGCGCCATGGCCGACCAGGATCACGGGGTTCCTTTCCGACCAGTTTGGCGCAAAAGGGTCCGCATATTCCCGTGAGTAGCGGGCGTGGCGCGCCTCGTTGCTGTGCCGTTCGCCATAGTCGACCCTTCCGCCGCCGATCTGAGCGAAAAGTTCGCAGGCTCGGTCGTGAAACGAACTGATCGGACCGACCTTCGCTTCGTGGACCGCAAAGGGTTCGCCGATCTGGTCGAGCGCGTCGCCCCAGTAGGGAAGGTCGAACTCGTCAGGCCCCCAGCCAAAGAAATCATGCACGAAAACAATATGCGAGGATTTGAGCGTCATTCGCCGGTCCGCCGTCGACAGAAATAAGAAAAAAGTGCTTATTCGAAGGAGGGCATCATATTGTTCGATCGCGCTCGTTCGAGCGTCGCTCTGGTATTGCGATGCCAAAAAACTAGCGGCGGCGCCCGGCCAAGCGCTTCATCAAAACGGACGGGGCAAGAAAAATTCCAACAAGATTCTGACGCGGCTAACTAATGGCGGCATAAAGAGAATTTGCAGGCCGTCCCAGATGCCGATTGTAGGCGCTTGCGTCCGATGCCGGGGACGCTTAGCCACTCACTTTGAGGGCGGCAATGTCCGATTCGATCACTCCAGCCTTTCTTGGGGTCGAGCGTTCCGTGCTCGGCCGACGGTGGCGCGGGCGGCTCGACGCCAGAGGCGAGGCGCAGGCGCTCGCGCTGACGCAGGCGCATGGGATCGACGATTTTCTTGCGCGGGTGATCGCCGGGCGCGGCGTCACCGTCGCTGAAGCCGCTGGCTATCTCGATCCCAAACTGCGCGACCTCCTGCCAGACCCGTCCTCGCTGCGCGACATGGACGCCGCCACCGATCGGCTGGCGACTGCGATTGAATCAGGCGAGCAGATCGCCATTTTCGGCGACTATGACGTTGACGGCGCGTGTTCCTCTGCGCTGCTTATCGACTTTTGGCGCGCAGCCGGGGCGCCGGAGCCCCTTCTGCATATTCCTGACCGGATCGTCGAAGGCTATGGGCCGAATGTCGAAGCGATCCGGGATCTTGCAGGCCGCGGCGCGACTCTTCTCGTCACCGTCGACTGCGGCGCCACGAGTCATGAGGCCTTCGCCGCCGCGCGCGCGCTCGGTCTCGATGTGATCGTTCTTGACCATCACCAGGCCCCGGAGGTGTTGCCCGAGGCGCTCGTCGTCAATCCCAATCGGCTCGACGAACTGTCGGGGCAGGGCGCGCTCTGCGCCGCGGGAGTGGTTTTTCTTGCGCTCGCCGGCCTCTCGCGGACGCTGCGGGCGCGCGGGTGGTGGCGCGAGGATCGTCCTGCGCCCGATCTCCTCGCCGCGCTGGATCTCGTCGCGCTGGCGACGGTCGCCGACGTCGCTCCGCTGGCGCGGCTCAACCGGGCGCTGGTCGCCAAGGGCCTGTTGGTGATGGGCGCGCGATCGCGGCCGGGCCTCGCCGCGCTCATGGACGCCGCCCGGCTGAACGGGCCGCCGCGCGCGCGCGATCTGGGATTCGCGCTCGGTCCACGCATCAACGCCGGAGGGCGGATCGGCGACGCCGGACTCGGCGCGCGTCTCCTGACGCTCTCCGATTGCGTTGAAGCGCGTCGCATCGCCCTGGAGCTCGACCGGCTGAACGGCGAGCGTCAGATCGTCGAGCGGGCGACATTAGAGCAGGCGGTCGCCCTGGCCGACGCGCAATTGGCGAGATCCAACCGACTGTCATGCTTAGTGATCGAAGGCGAGGACTGGCATCCGGGCGTCGTCGGATTGATCGCGTCACGTTTAAAGGAACGCTTTAATATTCCTACTTTTATAATTGCTTTTAATGGAGAATATGGAGCTTGTTCAGGTAGAAGTTTAAGTGGTGTCGATCTTGGTTCGGCGGTGCGGCGCGCGGTCGATCTGGGTTTGGCGATCAAAGGCGGCGGGCACGCGATGGCGGCCGGCGCGACGTTGACCCGCGACAAGGTTGGCGACTTTCGCGCCTTTCTCAACGAGGCGCTCGAAGCCGACGTCGCGGCGGCGCGCCTTGATGATGCGCTTGTGCTCGATGCGGCGCTTGCGGGACGAGGCGTCAGTCTCGATCTGCTGCGACGGGTCGAACGGGCAGGGCCCTTCGGGCAGGGCAATCCGGAGCCGCTGTTTGCCCTGCCCGAACAGCAGGTCGCATTCGCGCAGACTGTCGGGTCCGATCATGTGCGCGCTCGTTTGCGCTCGCGCGATGGCGCGACGGTCGACGCGATAGCATTTGGCGCGGCAAGCTCGCCGCTCGGCGACGCCCTTCTTAGAGGAGAGCGCACTCAGTTTCATGTCGCGGCGAAGCTCTCCGGAAGTGTCTTTCGGGGCGTCGAGCGCGTCGAGACGCGAATCGTCGACCTCGCGCGCGTTCAATGATGGCGATTAGACTGTGGCGCTTCGGCCACAGCGCTCTTCAATCTTTCGCTGCGGCTGCGTTTAGATTGGGACTGTCGCATTTTGGTCTCATTTGAGACGCCTCCTGACGCAGGCGTAACTGCGTTTAACGGCAAGTTCATACATCAACGAGAAACTCCTCGGGTCGCATTCGCGCGATGGTCCTGTTGCGCGAGAAAAAGGAGATGCGTCGCCAGTTAACGCGTCTCTCATTGCAGATCCGCTGCGGGTCGACGCACGAGGGCAAGGACCGTCAGGATGCGATCTGTCGTCTTCAAGAACGTTGTTTGTGCTCGGCGTGCGGTCTCCAGGCCAAAAATCCTCGTTAACCTGCTGTCTCTTGTCTGTCTGGGCGCGCTCGCCGGATGCTCATCCTCTGGGTCGCACAGGAGCGCAAGCCTCGGCGGTTTGGGTCAGATCGACCCGCGGTATGGCGTTCGCCCAAGCCCGCGGGTGATTGCAGAGGGCGAAGAAGTGCCGAAAGGCGGCGGCGCTTATATGGTCGGCAAGCCATACAAGATCGCCGGCCGAACCTATTATCCGAGCGAGAGGCCCTATTCGGCGGTCGGAACAGCGTCCTGGTACGGGTCGGATTTCCACGGGCGCCGCACCGCTAATGGCGAAATTTTCGACAGGGCGTCGATATCGGCCGCTCACCCGACCATGCCTCTCCCCAGCTATGCCCGGATCACCAATCTGCGCAACGACCGTTCGATGGTGGTGCGCGTCAATGATCGCGGGCCTTATCATGGCGGGCGCGTGATGGACGTATCGCAGCGGGTGGCGGAAGCGCTCGATTTCCACGGCGTGGGGACGACGCGCGTTAAAGTGGATTGGATTGGCCGCGCCGAACTTGAGGGTGACGACGACGCCAAACTCCTGGCGACGCTGCGCGACGATGGCGCGCCCGCTCAGCTCGACGCCTCACCGTGGACAATGCTGGCTTCAGCAAATGAGGCGCCGGCGCAGACGGCGCGCAACGACGAAAGAGCCGAGGCCGCGGAGCTTTCGGCACGCATCGCCTATGAGAACGCTCAGGCCTCCAACGATCCCACGCTTGCCTATGCGGCTCAGGAAAAAGACGCGCCGCTGCCGCCGTCGCGCGAGCAAGCGGGGATTGATGAGGACACCGTCGCCTCGACCCGGAAGGCGAAGACAGCCGTCGCGCCGCTGCCGCCGATGCGGCCCGCGCATTTTGGCGCCCGTCAGGCTTCGGCGCGGGACGCCGTCCGGCAGGCGCTGATCTCCTCCGTCAGGACCAACTGACGGGATCATATCGAGATTGCAATTTTCGGCGCCGCGCGCCATCTTCTCCGCGCTCCGCCGCGCCGCGGCGTCAACAAGGGGAGCGCGCCCTTGCCGAAGTTTTCGGTGCGATGCCTGATCCTGGCCG
Source organism: Alphaproteobacteria bacterium (assembly GCA_016869435.1). Taxonomy (GTDB): domain Bacteria; phylum Pseudomonadota; class Alphaproteobacteria; order Rhizobiales; family Beijerinckiaceae; genus Methylocystis. Next base: position 21,790 of record VGEB01000003.1, read on the forward strand.
TTCTTGCATGGGCAGGGCTGGGCGCCGATTTCGCCAGCGCCCAAGGTTTTCAGACAAGCGTCCCCAGCGCGATTCTGATCGACGCCGGGACCAATACGGTCTTGTTCGAGAAAGGCGCTGACGACTTCGCCAAGCCCGCTTCGACCGTAAAAATTCTCACGGCCGAGCTGATCTTTCAGGCCCTCGCCGAGGGCAAACTGAAGCTTGAAGACGAATTCACCGTCTCCGAGCACGCCTGGCGCACCGGCGGGGCGCCGGCTGGCGGATCGGCGATGTTCCTGCCGCTCAACAGCAGCGCCCGCGTCGAAGATCTTGTTCGCGGTCTGGTGATCCAGTCGGGCAATGACGCCGCGATCACGCTTGCGGAAGGTCTGGCGGGCTCCGAAGAAGCTTTCGTGACGCGGATGAACAAGCGCGCCGCCGAGCTCGGCCTCGTTAAGTCGCGCTTTGGCAATCCGTGGGGCATGGACGGCCCCGATCAAAAAGTGACGGCGCGCGAAATGGCGAAGCTCGCTGCCCATATCGTCAAGACCTATCCGCAGTATTACGGCTATTTCGGCGAGAAGGAGTTCACCTGGAACAAAATACGTCAGCAGAACCGCAATCCGCTGCTCACCATGAGCATCGGCGCGGACGGGCTCAAGACCGGCAATATCGATAAGGAAAGCGGCTATGGATTGGTGGGCTCCGCGACGCAGGACGGCCGGCGCCTCATCGTCGCCATTTATGGCGCGAAGTCTGCGAAGGAGCGGGCCGAAGAAGCGCGGAAATTGCTGCAATGGGGATTCCGCAACTTCGAAGAGAAGGAGCTGTTCAAAGCCGGCGAGCCGATCGGCCCGGCCCAGGTCTATGGCGGGACGCAGGGCTCCGTGGAGCTGACGGCCAAGGAAGACATCAAGGTGCTGTTGCCGCGCGGCTCGAATGAGAGGCTGATGGGCAAGATCGTTTACGAAGGTCCTGTGCTGGCGCCGGTTGAAGCGGGGGCGGCGGTCGGCCGCCTCGAAGTCAAGCGGGGCAACGCCGTCGTGCTGGAGCAGCCGCTGCAAACCGCCGAAGCGGTCGAGCAGGGATCGCTTCCGCGCCGCGCCTTCGACGCCATTTACGAATCGGCTGCCGCCGCCATTCACCAGAAACTGTCCGGCAAGAAATGACCTTCCAGACGACGCCCGAAATAGGCCGCTTCGTCACCTTCGAGGGCGGCGAGGGCGTCGGCAAGTCGACGCAGCTTGCGCGGCTCGCCGCGCATTTGCGCGATTGCGGCTTCGAAGTGGTGACGACGCGCGAGCCGGGCGGCACGGAAAAAGCTGAGAAGCTGCGCGACTTCCTGCTGTCGGGACGCGTCGCGCCGCTTGGTCCGCTCGCCGAGGCGGCGCTGTTTTCCGCGGCGCGCGCCGACCATGTCCAGGCGCTGATCGCGCCAGCCCTGAAGCGCGGCGCTTGGGTGCTGTGCGATCGCTTCGCCGATTCGACGCGCGCCTATCAGGGCGCGCGCAGCGGCGTCGACGCCAAGACTTTGGCGTTGCTCGAAAGAGCGGCGACGGGCGACACCCGGCCGGATCTGACCATCGTGCTCGACCTGCCGGCGCGGGACGGGCTGGCGCGGGCGGCCTCGCGGCGAGATGGCGGCGAACGCGCCGACCGCTTCGAAAGCGAGGAGCCGTCGTTCCATGAGGAGCTTCGCCAGGCCTTCCTCGAGATCGCCGAAAGTGACCCGGCACGCTGCTGCGTGATCGACGCGTCCTTGTCCGTCGACGAGGTCGCCCGGACGGTGCGCGCGCTCGTTCATGACCGCTTCCTTGCGCATGCCGCGCAAGCTGCGCAATGAGTCGCGACGAAGCGAACCCCGAAAGCGACCGCTACGACGACGCCCCGCATCCGCGGGAGACTCTCGCCCTGTTCGGTCACGTCGAGGCGGAACGCGAACTCCTCGACGCCTACCGTCGCAACAAGATGGCGCAGGCCTGGATCATCGGTGGGCCGGAGGGCGTCGGCAAGGCGACGCTTGCCTGGCGCCTGGCGCGATTTCTCCTCGCCCATCCCGGACCAGGCGCCGCCGCGGTCCAGAACGCCGAAAGCCTCGCGGTCGCTGAGGACCATCCGGCGGCGCGCCGCATCGCTTCGCTGGCGCTCGCCGATATTTTTCTGCTCCGCCGGGCCTGGAACGAGAAGACCAAGAAGCATTTCACCGAAATTCGCATCGAAGAGGTGCGCAAGGTCATCCAGGCCTTCCATCAGGCTTCTGGAACGGGAGGCTGGCGCGTCGCCATCGTCGACTGTGCCGACGATCTCAATCGCGCCAGCGCCAACGCGCTGTTGAAGCTGATCGAGGAGCCGCCAGAACGTTCGCTGTTTCTGCTCGTCGCGCATCAGCCCGGGCGCATCCTGGCGACCATCCGCTCGCGCTGCCGCAGACTGATGCTCGGTCCCCTGTCGCCGGAAGACACGATCGCCGCGGTGAAAAATATTGGGTCCCCCTGGTCGGAGGCGCCGGAGGCGGATCTCATCGTCGCCGCGGCGCGCGCCGACGGCTCGGTGCGCGAAGCGCTGCGGCTGCTTGGCGATGATGGCGTCGCCTTCGACGCCGCCGTTCGCCGTCTCTTCGAGCGGCTGCCGCAGGTCGATTGGCTCGGCGCGCATATGCTCGCCGACAAGCTCACCGGCCGTGACAATGAAGCCGCCTATGAAACCTTCATGCGCGCGACGCAGAGGCATCTCGACGTGCGGGTCCGCGAGCTTGCAGGAACTGGCGCGCCGCCAATCAGACTGGCCGGCTACGCCCGCGTCTGGGAGGAGATTCGCAGCGCCGCTCGCGAGACCGAAGTGTTCAATTTCGACAAGCGCGCGCTGGTGCTGGGCGTCTTCGAGCGGCTGGCGCGGGCGGAAGGGCCGTAGTTGTAATGAAAGACGAATACGATTTTTCGAAGGGCGAGCGTGGCAAGTATTTCCGCGGCGAACTCGAATTTTCTCCCCCTGTCCATTTGGAGCGGGAGGTGAAGGAGTTCTTGCTTTCGCGCGCCGAGGCCAAGGGACATTCGCTTGATGAGATCGTCAACGAATTGCTCAAGGAAGACATTCTGCGCATTAAGGCGGCGAGTTAATGGGCTGGCGTTTTGCGACAAGCGCGACCATGACGCGAGTCTAAATCCTATCCTTCGCGACCGCCTCTTCGAGAAGTTGCTGGACGACCGCGGGATCGCGCGGGAAGCCGGCGCGAATCCATTCAGCTTGCAACAATTTTAGCACTTCGCCCAAAGCCTTGCCGGGCGCGACGCCGCGGGCGATCAGGTCCGCGCCCTTTATCGGAAAGGCGGGCGTCGGCGTTTCTTCGAGATAACGAGCGGCTTCGAGCCAATCGGCGGCATCCGCCGCCGCCGCGCTTTCTGCATGCGCAAGCGCCAGCGCGTCGGCGGCGGTGCGCGCGCCGCATAGGAAAAGCATCTCGCGCAGATGCGACGGCGGCGGCGGCACGTCGCGTCCGTGCAGCGGCGCAAGCGTTCGCGCCGCCGCCGCAAGCCGCGCGAATTCGTCGTTGGAGAGCCGCAGGCGGTCGCGCAGCCGCTCGGCGTCTTCGATCGTCAGCGCCGAGAAGGCCGCTAGGCGCAAGACCGCATCCGCGGGCCTGCCCATAGCCCTCTCGCGCTCGGCAAGCCGTTGCAGGCGCGAGGGATAGCCGATGCCGAGAATCACTTCGATGACTCCGGCGTGCGACATGGCGCGTAAAATCTCGGGCGCCCGGCGCGCGAGCATCAGCTTCATCAATTCGGCGCGGATGCGCTCGCGCGACAGTCGCGAGAGATTTTCCCGTGCAACAATCGACTCATGCAGGCCTTCGCGGTCGAACGGCCCTTCGCCATGGGAGGCGTTGAAGCGGAAAAAGCGCAATATGCGCAGGTAATCCTCGCGAATCCGCGTCGCGGCGTCGCCGATGAAACGGATGCGCCGCGCCTCAATATCCGCAAGCCCGCCCGTGTAATCGTGTATCTCTCCGTCGGGGGAAAGCGACAGCGCGTTGATGGTAAAGTCGCGCCGCTTGGCGTCCTGCTCGAAATCGCCGCCGAATCGAACCTTGGCGAAGCGCCCGTCGGTTTCGACGTCTTCGCGCAGCGTCGTGACTTCGAAAGGCGTTCCCGCGACGACGATCGTCACGGTGCCGTGTTCGAACCCCGTCGGCACGCCTTTGAGGCCGGCGTCGCGCGCGGCCACAAGGACGGCCTCGGGCAAGGCTGTCGTGGCGAGGTCGATCTCATGAGGCGGCAAGCCCAGGAGCGCGTCGCGCACCGCGCCGCCGACGACCCGCGTCTCGGCGCCGGTCCTGGCGAGCGCAGCGAACAGCGTCGCCAAACGCCGATCGTCGAGAAGTCTCTGCGCCGGGTTCATTCGAAACGGCCCGGCGTCAATTTTCCATTTTCGACATGGGCCGGCACATAGGCGCCCTGATTGAGCCCGGTGAGGCCGAACGTCACCACGCCGACGATGGCGATCAGGAGACCTGCGATCGTCAACAGCGAAACGATCCTGCCATGCCAGAGTTCGCGCACGAAGGGCCAGCGCCGCTGCAGCAAATGAAAAAGCGCATAGGCGACGAAAGGCGTGAGAAAAAGCAGGGCGGTTTCGACGATTGCGCGCCACATGGGCGAGAGCGCCTTTCAGGATGAGGGCCGGCGACTGGAATATACATGGCGTCGGTCAAACGGCGTTTAATGCAGGCGCGGGAACGACCTGTCATCTCCGAATTGTCTATAACCGGCAAAAGATTGCCCAAAGCGTCGGCAGCGCTTGAATTACCGGGGCGGACGGATCAAGATTGCGCTTGGCCATAATCGCGCCGCTTCGCCCCTGAAAATCCGTGCGAAGCCGATGGCGCGGGACAATTGGATCAACAAGCGGCGGAACTCGGCAGCTCCGCCGGCGCGCCCGATCCTCCTCCTGGAAAGTCTGCCCGAGCAAAGCTGAAATGACCTCACTCGACACTAAGACGACCTCGCTCGAATCGGCCGTCGTCCAATCCGCCGAACGCGCGCTGGACCATATTGGCCGCGCCCGCGCCGCCATCGGCGCCGTGATCTTTGGTCAGGACGAGGTCGTCGAGCAGGCGCTGGTGACGATACTCGCCGGCGGCCATGGTCTGCTCGTCGGCGTGCCCGGCCTCGCCAAAACCAAGCTTGTCGAAACTCTCGGCCGGGCGCTCGGCCTCGCCGAACAGCGGGTGCAGTTCACGCCCGACCTGCTGCCCGCCGACATTCTCGGGTCCGAAGTGCTCGAAGAAGGGGCGGACCGTTCCCGTTCGTTCCGGTTTATCAGGGGTCCGATCTTCACCCAGCTGTTGATGGCCGACGAAATCAACCGCGCTTCGCCGCGCACACAATCGGCGCTGCTGCAGGCGATGCAGGAGCATCATGTCAGCGTCGCCGGAAAGCGCCATGATTTGCCGCGGCCCTTCCATGTCCTGGCGACGCAGAATCCGCTGGAGCAGGAGGGCACCTATCCGCTGCCCGAGGCGCAGCTCGACCGCTTTCTGATGCAGATAGACGTGCATTATCCCGACCGCGCCAGCGAGCGGCGCGTCCTGCTGGAGACGACCGGCGAGACGATCGCCGAAGCGAGCCAGGCCCTCGACGCCGAGGAGCTGATGGCGACGCAGCGGCTGGTGCGCCGGCTGCCGATCGGCGAGAAGGTCGTCGACGCGATCCTCGATCTCGTTCGCGCCGCCCGCCCCGACGAGGGCGATGCGGAAGTGGCGCCGCATATCGCCTGGGGTCCCGGCCCCCGCGCGGCGCAGGCGCTGATGCTGGCGACGCGCGCCAGAGCGCTCGTCACTGGCCGCCTCGCGCCATCGATCGACGACGTGGCCAAACTTGCCGCGCCGGTGCTGCGCCACCGCATGGCGCTCAATTTTGCCGCGCGCCGGGAAATGACGGTTTCCGACGTGATCGAAACGCTCGTGACGCGGATCGGGTGACGCATCTTGATGCGTCCTGCTTCGCCGTCATCGCTAGATCACGCTGCATTTGGGCGGAATCGCCCCAATGCAGATAACGTGATCGATTCCAAAAGTTTAGAGCGCGCTCGATGCGAAAAACCGGTTCCCACTTTTTCGCAGCGCGCTCTAGAGCGTCGCGTCATCACCGAGAAGGCTGACGATGTTCGCTGACGTCACCACGCGCGCCTACGATCCCGCGCGGCGCAATCCTGCCGACGGCGCGGCGGCGGCGGATCTTGCGAGCCGAATGCCGAGGCTGGTGGCGCGCGCTCGCGAAATTGCGGCGAGCCTCGCCTATGGCGTCCACGGCCGCAAGCGGGCGGGCGTCGGCGAGACGTTCTGGCAATATCGGCCCTTTGCCTCGGGCGAGGCGGCGCATCGCATCGACTGGCGCCGCTCGGCGCGCGGCGATCAGCTCTATGTGCGCGAGCGTGAATGGGAGGCCGCGCACGACTATTTCCTGTGGATGGATTGTTCGCCATCGATGGCCTTCGGCTCTTCTCTCGCGGCCGACGACAAGCTTTCGCGCGGCGTCACCCTGGGGCTGGCGCTGGCCGACGTTCTCGTGCGGGGCGGCGAACGGGCCGCGGCGCTGGGCCTGACCGCGCCGGTCTCGGCCCGCGACGTGATCGACCGACTCGCGCGCGCTCTGGCCGACAGCGCAATGGCGGCGGCGCACGATGATCTTCCGCCGCAGGCGCCGATGCGCCCGCGCGCCCGCGTCGTGCTGATTTCCGACTTCCTCATCGAACCCGATATGCTCGCCGCGCGGCTGCGACGCTTCGCCGACGCTGGCGCGTCGGGCGCGATCCTGATGGTGACCGACCCTAGCGAAGAATCGCTGCCGTTCTCAGGCGAAACCACCTTTCTCGACACGGACGGCGGACCCGCCTTTTACGCCGGCGATGCCCGAAGCTTGCGCGCGGATTATGCGAAACGGTTTGAAGCCCATCGCGACGCCGTGCGCCGCACCGCGCAACATGTCGGCTTCATCTTCCTGCAGCATCGCACCGACAGGCCGGCCGCAGAGGCGGCGCTTGCGCTGGCGATGGGTCTACTGGGTTCGGACGGCGTGGGGTTCGAGGAGCGGCGCTGATGTTTTCCTTCGCTGCGCCGCTCGCGCTGTTCGGCCTCCTCAGCCTGCCGCTCATCTACTGGCTGCTGCAGGTGACGCCGCCGCGACCGCGCGAGATCGTGTTTCCGCCGACCAAAATCCTGCGCGAGCTGAAGCCGGACGATGAGACGCCCGCGAAGACTCCCTGGTGGCTGGTGACGCTGCGGCTGGCGCTCGCCGCGGCGTTGATTTTCGCGATGGCGGGGCCGGTTTGGGCGCCGAGCGGCGTCGTGGCCTCCGCCGCGCCGACGCTGATCGTGATCGACGACGGCTGGCCGGCCGCGCCAACATGGGAGCGCCGCATCGCCGGGGCCCAATCGCTTATCGAGGCGGCGGCGCGCGCGGGCGGCCCGGTCGCCGTCGCGCTCGCCTCCGAGAGTGCTGCGCCTGCTCTGGGCGACGGACCGCGCGCGCTGGAAAAGCTGCGCCCGGCGCGGCCCAAGCCCTTTCTGCCGGAGCGCAAGCCGATCGGCGAACAGGTTGCAGCCTTCGCGCGAGCGCATCCCACGGCGCGCATCGTCTGGATCAGCGACGGCCTCGCGCAGGGCGATGCAGCAGGTTTTGCGCGCGCATTGAAAGAGTCGGGGGCGAGCGGCGTCGAGGTCTATGTCGAAGATCATGCGCCGCGGGCGCTGGTCGCGCCGACCAATGACGCCGCCGCGCTCAGCGTCGACGTGCTGCGCGCCGGCGGCGAGGAGTCGACGGTTGTCGAAGCGCTCGACGCCAAAGGACGGACAATCGGCCGCGCCGCTGCGCAATTCGGCGCCGCTTCGCGCGTTCGCGCGAAAATCGAACTGCCGGTCGAACTGCGCAATGAGGTCAGCCATCTGCGCATCGAAGGCGAGAATTCCGCCGGCGCCGTTGCGCTGCTCGACGCGCGTTCGAAAGTGAAACGCGTCGCGCTTGTCGGCGGCGAGGGCGCCGACGAGGCGCAACCGCTGCTCTCGCCGCTCTACTATCTCGAAAAAGCGCTTGCGCCCTTCGCTCAGGTGCGAACCGCGCGTCCTGGCGTCGTCGATCCGGTGCAGGCGTTGCTCGCCGAGAATCCCAATATCATGGCGCTCGCCGATGTCGGTCTTGCCCCCGGCGAAACCTTCGACGCTTTGTCGCGCTTTGTCGACGAAGGGGGGACGCTGGTGCGCTTCGCCGGGCCGCGCCTCGCCAACGCGGATGACGAGCTTTTGCCGGTGCGCCTGCGTCGCAACGGCCGCGTGCTCGGCGGCGCGATGTCGTGGGAAGAGCCAAAGTCTCTGGCCGAATTCGACGCCGCGAGCCCCTTCTTCGGTCTGCCCGCGTCGAAGGACGTCACGGTGCAGCGGCAGGTTCTCGCCGAGCCCGATCCGGGACTCGCTGACAAGACCTGGGCGCGCCTTTCCGACGGCACGCCGCTTGTAACGGCGGAGCGTCGCGGCAAGGGGTTGATCGTACTCTTTCACGTCAACGCCGACGCCAACTGGTCGAATCTGCCGATCTCGGGACTGTTCGTCGAGATGCTGAAGCGGATCAGCGTCATGGCCGGGGAATCGGCGGCTTCGGGCGGCGAACGATCGGACATTGTCGCTGATCAGTCGGCCTTGGCGCCGATGCGCATTCTCGACGGATTTGGCGCGCTCGGCGCGCCCGGCCCGACCGCGCAGAGCATACCGCCCGGTTTCGACGGTCCGGCAAGCGCCGAACATCCGCCAGGACTTTATGGGGCAGGGGACGCGTTCATCGCCGTGCAGACGCTGCGCCCTGATGACGAAATCAGCGCTTTCGATTTCGCAGGCGCGGGGCTGAGCGCCAGCGCGCTGCAATCTGGCGCTCAAACCGATCTGCGTGGTCCGCTGCTCCTCTTCGCTCTCGTCGCCTTCATCGCCGACGCGCTGATCGCCATGGCGCTCGGCGGCAGGCTTCGGCTGCGGCCGTTCGGCGCCGCGACGGCTGCAATGCTGGCGCTGCTCTGCGCGCCGGCGACGATGGATGAATCGCGCGCCGAACCTGCGCCGAGATCGGCCGTTTCCCAGCGTGACAAGGACGCCGCGCTGACGACGCGCCTCGCCTATGTGATCTCGGGCGACGCCCGCGTCGACGAAACCTCGCGACTGGGCCTCGAGGCGCTCTCTCAGGCGCTCAACTCGCGCACGTCCTTCGCACCAGGCGATCCGGTCGGCGTCGATCCGGCGAAGGACGAACTCGCATTCTATCCCATGCTCTATTGGCCGATCGTCGCCGGCGCGCCGCAGCCCTCAGCCAAGACGACGGCAAGAGTCGCGGCCTATATGAAACAGGGCGGAACGGTCGTCTTCGATACGCGTGACGCTCTCTCGCAACGCATCGGCGGCGCGCCGACGCCCGAGACGCAATGGCTGCGCGATCTGACCAAAGGCCTCGACATTCCGCCGCTTGAAGTGACGCCGCGCGATCACGTCATTACCAAGACCTTCTATCTGCTCGACGGATTCGTCGGCCGTTTCGCTAATGGCGAGACCTGGGTCGAGGCGCTGCCGCCGGAGCCCAAGGATCAGGCCGCGCGCCCCGTGCGCGCGACCGACAGCGTCTCGGCGATCGTCATCACCTCTAACGACCTCGCCGCCGCCTGGGCGCAGGACAAGCGCGGCCAGCCGCTGTTTCCGCTGACGCCCGGCGGCGCGCGCCAGCGCGAATTCGCGATCCGCGGCGGCATCAATCTCGTGATGTATACGCTGACCGGAAACTACAAATCCGACCAGGTTCATGTCCGCGACTTGTTGGAAAGGCTCGGCCAGTGAGCGACCGGGCTTTTCCAGACGTCTCAACGACGTCATGGCCGGGCTTGTCCCGGCCATCCACGTCGGGACAATGCGCGGATGCGACGAAACTTGCGCGGCGGCGCGGCGTGGATGCCCGCGACAAGCGCGGGCATGACGGCGCTGCATGGGGCTGGGGCGCATGAGCGACCTGACGCTCGCCTTTTCGCCCCTCATTCCCTGGGTCGTTCTGATCCTCTTCGGCGTTATCGGTTTCGGCGCCGTTGCGCTGATGGCCGCGAGGGGCCAGCGCGGCATCGGCTTGCGCGCCTTCGCGCTCGCCTTGCTGATCGCGGCGCTCGCCGATCCATCGCTGGTGCGCGAGAAGCGCGATCCGCAAAAGAGCGTCGTCGCCGTCGTGATCGACAAGAGCGACAGTCAGAAATTCGGCGCGCGAGACGCGCAGACGGACGAGGCGCGCAAGGCGCTCGACTCGGCGCTCGCCAAATTCGGCGATGTCGAGACGCGCACGATCAGCGTCTCCAATGACGCTTCCGGCAATGACGGCACCAAGCTCTTCGGCGCGCTCGCCGAAGTCTTGAAGGACGTTCCGCCCGAGCGAATCGGCGGCGCGATTCTTCTCACCGACGGCGTCGTTCACGACATTCCCGCCAAAGCCGAGGCGGTCGGCTTCAAGGCGCCGATCCATGCGCTGGTGACGGGCCATCAGGGCGAACGCGACCGACGCATCGAACTTGTCGAGGCGCCGCGCTTCGGCATCGTCGGCAAGGATCAGATCATCCGCGCCCGCGTCGTCGATCTTGGCGGCGACGGCGCGCGCATCCCGATTTCGGTGCGCCGCGACGGCGAAGCGCTCCCGACATTCAGCCCCGTCCCCGGCGACATCGTCAGCATTCCGGTGCGGATCGAACATGGCGGGCAAAATGTCGTCGAACTCGAAATACCGCCGGCGCCAGGCGAGCTGACGCCGCTCGACAACAAGGCGGTGCTGTCGATCGAAGGCGTGCGCGACCGACTTAAGGTGCTGCTCGTGTCGGGCGAGCCGCATCCCGGCGAGCGAAGCTGGCGCAATCTTCTACGCGCCGACGCCAACGTCGAACTGGTGCATTTCACCATTCTGCGGCCGCCGGAAAAGCTCGACATCACCCCCGCGAGCGAACTATCGCTGATCGCCTTTCCGACCGCCGATCTCTTCGGCCGCAAGATCAACGAATTCGATCTCATCATCTTCGATCGCTATTCGAGCCAGACGACTCTGCCCTCGATCTATTTCGAGAATATCGCCAATTACGTCGAGAACGGCGGCGCCTTTCTCGCGGCGGTCGGCCCCGATTACGCGACGCTGCGCGGGCTCTATTACTCGCCGCTCGAAAATATCCTGCCGGCGCGCCCCGACGGCGCGCTTTTCGAACAGGCGTTTCGCGCCCGCGTCAGCAAGGACGGCGAAAAACATCCGGTGACGCGCGGACTGGCGGGCGCCAATGCCGAGCCGCCGAATTGGGGCGAATGGTTTCGACAGGTCGACGCCAATGTGGTGAAGGGCGACTCGATCATGTCGGGCGTCCGCGACAAGCCGCTGCTGGTGCTGTCGCATGAAGGCAAAGGCCGCGTGGCGCTGCTGCTCTCCGACCAGATCTGGCTCTGGGCGCGCGGCTTCGAGGGCGGCGGTCCGCATATCGATCTGATGCGCCGTCTCGCCCATTGGCTGATGAAGGAGCCAGATCTCGAAGAGGAGGCGTTGCGCGCCGCCGCGCATGGCCGCGACGTGAGCGTCGAGCGCCAGACGATGAAGGAAACGCCCGCGCCGGTGATGGCGACGGCGCCTTCCGGCGCGCGCGAGGAGATTGCGGTTGCGCAGAGCGAACCCGGACTGTGGCGCGCGCGTTTCGACGCGAAGGAAATGGGCCTGTGGCGCTTCGAGAGCGAGGGTCTGACGGCGCTCGTCAATGTCGGCCCGCCCAATCCGCGCGAGTTCCGCGAAGTCGCGTCGACGACGGAAAAGCTGCAGCCGCTGGCGGAGGCGACGGGCGGAACCGCGCGGCGTCTTTCGAACGGCGGCGCCGATACGGTTGCAATGCCGCGCGTCGTGGAACTGCGCGACGCCAACCGCTATGGCGGGTCGGACTGGATCGGAATCAGGCAGACCGGCGCCTCGACGCTGGTTGGCGTCGAAATCGCGCCGCTCGGACTCGGATTATGGGCGATGCTGGCGCTTGTCGGCGCCGTGGTCGCTGCCTGGGGCTGGGAGGGGAGAAGGTAAGGGACGCCGAAATCGAACCCCTTCCGCTTTGATCGTGATAAAGTGCCATCATGAATCAACGTCCGGCGACATCTTTCATCCCTGAGCCGCAAGCCTTGGTCGGCGCCTGTCGACGCTTTGGTCCATTCGGGCCGGCCTATGAGATCATTGGCGTCGGCAAGGAAGAGCCCTTGGGCGATCGTTGGATGCAAATTCGCGTGCTCGAATCCGGCGAAGTCGTCGATTACAAGTTTAGTGAAATTCTAGACGATCCGAAGGAGCGTTGATGTTTGCCATCGCGTTCGATTTGGTCGTCAGCGAAATCCAAATCCATTATGCGAAAGGTGTCGCGCAGGCCTATTCGGATATTCGCGACACGCTCTCCAAGTTCGAATTCGACTGGGTTCAGGGCAGCCTTTACGTGAGCAAGAACGAGGATTTGGCAAAATTGTTCTCCGCTATCATGGCGCTACGGAGCCTGCCTTGGTTTCCGCTTGCGGTGCGCGACATACGCGCCTTTCGCGTCGAGCAATGGTCCGACTTCACTCAAATGGTGAAGGGCGCGCTTCTCCTGCTAATCTCCCGCCATCTTGGAGATTCGCCTTGGCCAACTACCGCGCAATAGGTCTCATGTCCGGCACGTCGATGGACGGCGTCGACGTCGCGCTCATCGAAACCGACGGCGACGCCGCCGTCGCCTTCGGGCCGACGGGACATTACCCTTACAACGACGCCGACCGCGCGCTGCTGCGCAACGCGCTCGCCGAGGCCGCGACGCTGGAGGACCGCGACGCGCGGCCGGGCGTGCTCGCCTTCGCCGAGCGCATGGTGACCGACCGCCACGCCGAGGCCGTGGAGACGCTGATCGGCGACAACGCCATCGATCCGGCGAGCGTCGATATCGTCGGCTTTCACGGCCAGACCGTGCTGCATCGTCCCAAGCAGGGATTGACGATTCAGATCGGCGACGGGCCGGCGCTCGCGGCGCGTCTCGGCCTAGACGTCGCCTATGATTTCCGCGCCGCCGACATCGCCGCGGGCGGGGAGGGCGCGCCGATCGTGCCCGTGTTCCATCGGGCGCTCGTCGCTGGCGGCGGGATGAAGGGCGAAGTGGCGCTCCTAAACATCGGCGGCGTCGCCAATGTCACCTATGTCGCCGACGGCGAGGAGCCGATCGCCTGCGACACCGGGCCTGGCAATGCGCTCATCGACGATCTGATGCTCCAGCGCACCGGCGCGCCGATCGACCGGCACGGCCATATGGCGGCGCGCGGCCGCGTCAACGAAGCGACGCTGCTCAAAATGCTGGCGCATCCGTTCTTCGATCAGGCGCCGCCGAAATCGCTCGATCGCAACGCCTTCGCGCTCGACGCGGTCGCCAAGCTCTCGACCGAGGACGCCGCGGCGACGCTCACCGCCTTTACCGCGGCCTCGGTGCTGCGGCTTTTCCCGCATCTGCCGACTCAGCCGCAGCTGCTCATCGTCTGCGGCGGCGGCGCGCGCAATCCGATCCTCGTGCGCGAGCTCGTCATGCGCCTGCCGTGCAAGGTGACGACGGCGGATGCGGTCGGCTGGTCGGCGGATTCGATGGAGGCGCAGGCCTTCGCCTATCTCGCCGCGCGGGTCTTGGAGGGGCTGCCGATCACCTTCCCGACGACCACCGGCGCCCCGCAAGCCATGCCCGGCGGCGTGCTGGCGCGGGCGGAATCATCTGTCATTCCCGGCAGGCCGCAGGCCTGACCGGGAATCCAGAGTCAATGTAGTAAGGCTGATTTTACGCTGGATTCCTGAACGCGCTTCGCGCGTCGGGAATGACAATGGAGCCTCAATCTCCCCGCGCGGGAATGGCGATTCTCGGCGGATTGCCGAGGCGCCGGTCGAGATAGGCGTCGACATGGGCGATCAGAGGCTCGACCCTGTTTTCGAAGAAATGGTTCGCGCCTTCGACCACCGCATGTTCGATGACGATGCCCTTCTGAGTTTTGAGCTTCTCGATGAGTCCCGTCACCTCCTTGAGCGGCGCGACGCGGTCCTGATCGCCATGGACGAAAAGGCCCGAGGACGGGCAGGGGGCGAGGAAGGAGAAGTCGAAACGGTTCGCGGGCGGCGCGACCGAAATGAAGCCCTCGATCTCCGGGCGGCGCATGAGAAGCTGCATGCCGATCCAGGAGCCGAAGGAGACGCCGGCAATCCAACAGGCGCGCGCCTCCGGATTGACCGACTGCGCCCAATCGAGCGCCGCCGCCGCGTCAGACAATTCGCCCAGGCCATGATCGAAGGCGCCCTGCGACCGGCCGACGCCGCGGAAATTGAAGCGCAGGACGGAAAAGCCGCGCTCGGCAAAGGCATAGTACAGGTGATAGACAATCTGATTGTTCATCGTGCCGCCGAACTGCGGATGCGGGTGCAGCACGATCGCGATCGGCGCGCCGCGCGTGGCGGACTGATGAAAGCGGCCCTCAAGCCTGCCGGCCGGACCGGTGAAGATAACCTCGGGCATTCATGATCCCTTGCGAAACTGGCAGGCGCGCCTTCTACCACGCGGGCCACAGTGAAATGCAAGGAAATTCGGCGGTGAGAGGCGCGGCGAATTTTGACCGTCCCGCCCAAAGGAATCGGCGAGCCCGGCCGTCTATGGTCTCAGATCACGCTGCATTTGGGCGGAATCGCTCCAAATGCAGATAACGCAATCGATTCCTAAAGTTTAGAGCGCTCTACGCGAAAAACCGGTTCCCACTTTTTCGCAGCGCGCTCTAGCGGGGCAAAGTAGCGGGGGAGAATTGCCGGGGGAAGAAACCGACGGCGACTTGGCGCAACGGGCGGCCGCCGGCGACCGCGCCGCTTTCGCGACGCTGGCCGAACGCCACTACGATCGCGTCTACGCCCTCGCCTGGCGCTGGAGCGGCGCGCGCGTGGAAGCGCAGGACATCGCCCAGGACTCAATGGTGAAAATGGCGACGGCGATGAACGGCTTCCGCAACGACTGCGCGTTTGCGACCTGGGCCTATCGTATCGCCTATACGACTGCGGTCGACCATATCAGGGCGCGGCGCAGAATCGTCGCGCTCGAACCGGCGCGAATATCGGCGCTTGCCGACGGCGCCGACAGCGGGACTCCGGAGAACGAAATGATGGGGCAGGAGCTTTGGCGCGCCGTGCGCGCGCTGCCGGATCAGCAGCGCGACGCCGTGCTCCTCGTCTATGCGCAGGATCTGTCGCATGGCGAAGCGGCGGCGCTGATGGGCTGTTCGGAGAAGACGGTGTCGTGGCATCTGCATGAGGCGCGCAAGCGCCTCAGAATCATTCTGGAGGCGGTGTGATGCGGCGTTTATCGCAAGGTCGCGCAGACGTAGCGACCCCGTCGTCCCCCTCCCCACGCTTTAGCGGCGGGGAGGGGTTAGGGGTGGGGGGCGATTCCGCCGCGCGCAGAATCCGCATTGCCCCCCACCCGGTTCGCTTCGCGAGCCACCCTCCCCGCCGCTTCGCGGGGGGAGGGATGGGCGTGGCTTGCATCATTGCGCAGTGGGAGGCGGCAGGATGATCGAACCTGATCTCACACGTCTCAAGGACGCGCCTGTTCCGCCGCCCGACGATGACGCCAAGCGCGTAGCGCTCGCGGCGGCGACAGCGGCATTCGAAAAAGGCGCAGCCGGCGCCCAAGGATCGGCGGCACCGCAACGTCTCAGTCACGCATCCACTCCAACGGAAGGGAAAAGGAAGATGCGTCAGACGTTTCATTTCAACCGTGCGCTGGCGGCCTCGATCGCCGTATTGATGATCGGCGCGCCCGCCGCTTTCATGCTTTCGCGCAACTATTCTTCGTCGGTGGGCGGAAGCGCATCCAATTTTCCGGCGAGCCTTTCCGCGCCGCCGGCCAAATTGGCCGTCGCCCCGCCGATGGAGGCTCGGTCCGAGCTTCAGCCGTCGCCGGCGCCAAGGGCAGACGTCGCGCGAGAAGAGATGGCGAAGACGGCGAGGAGCGCAGCAACGCTTGGCGGCCAAGTCGATGGCGTCGCCGCCGCCTTGCCGCCAGCGCGTCCCGTCGGCGCGGTTCATGACGGCGCCAAACGGAAGCTGTCGCGATCCGCTCATGACGCGAGGTCGATCGCTGCGGTCGAAACAAGCGCCTCGCCGCCGATCGATAGACACGTTGCGACGGAGAGCGAATTTCGCGACAGGTTCGATTCAAAGGAGATCAACCCCGTCAAAGTTGCGGCGACGGAGCCGGTCTCGACCTTTTCGATCGACGTCGACACCGCCTCTTACGCCTTCGCCCGCCGCGCCCTTAACGCCGGGCGGCTGCCGCCCAAGGATTCGGTGCGGGTCGAGGAGTTCGTCAACTACTTCCCTTATAACTATGCGAAGCCTGAGAGCGCGCAGACGCCTTTCAAGCCGACGATTACGGTGACGCCCAGTCCGTGGAGCGCCGGCAACCGCCTGGT
The DNA here is from genome assembly GCA_016869435.1 of Alphaproteobacteria bacterium. Taxonomy (GTDB): domain Bacteria; phylum Pseudomonadota; class Alphaproteobacteria; order Rhizobiales; family Beijerinckiaceae; genus Methylocystis. Next base: position 38,294 of record VGEB01000003.1, read on the forward strand.
TCATATCGCGATACAGGGCTATGCGCTGCAAAGCGTCGAGCGTCCCCGCGCCAATCTCGTCTTTCTGATTGACGTGTCGGGCTCAATGTCGCCGGATGATCGGCTGCCGCTCGTCAAGAACGCGCTCCGAATGCTCGTCGACGAATTGAAGCCTGACGACACGGTCGCGGTCGTGACCTACGCTTCGGGTTCGGGCGTCGCTCTCGAACCGACCAAAATCTCTGACAAGGCCAAAATTCTGGCCGCGATCGACGCGCTCGGCGCGGGCGGCTCGACCGCCGGCGCGCAAGGCATTCAGGACGCCTACCGCCTCGCTGAGGCGAGTTTCGACAAATCCGCCGTCAATCGCGTGATACTTGCGACCGACGGCGATTTCAATGTCGGCGTCAGCGATCAAAGCGAATTGAAAGGGCTGATCGAAAGAAAGCGCGAGAAGGGCGTTTTCCTGTCCATACTCGGCGTCGGCAAGGGCAATTACAATGACGCGCTGATGCAGACGCTGGCGCAGAACGGCAATGGCGCGGCGGTCTATGTCGATAATCTCAATGAAGCGCGAAAGGCGCTTGTTGAGGAGGCGTCGTCGACGCTTTTTCCCATCGCCAAGGACGTGAAAATTCAGGTCGAATGGAACCCCGCACGCGTATCCGAATATCGTCTCATCGGCTACGAGACCCGCGCGCTGCGGCGCGAGGATTTCAATAATGACAAGGTCGATGCTGGCGATGTCGGCTCCGGCCACCGCGTCACCGCGATTTATGAAATTACCCCGGCGGACTCGGATAAGAAGCTTGTCGACGAACTGCGCTACGGAAAGCAAAAGGCGCCGGCGGCGGGACAGGCGAGCGCGGAAAGCGAGCTCGGTTTCCTGAAGCTGCGCTACAAGCTGCCGAAGGAAAACGCGTCGCGGCTCGTCACCCAACCGATCGCCGACTCGCAGAGCGCCGAAAGCGTGGCGCGCGCGCCGGAGGACGTGCGCTTCTCCATCGCCGTCGCCGCTTTTGCACAACTGTTGAAAGGCGCGCCCTATCTCGGCAATTACGGCTATGACGACGTGATCGCGCTGGCGCAAAGCGCCAAGGGCGACGATCCATTCGGCTATCGCGCGGAATTCGTCAATCTGGCGCGCCTCGCCAAGTCGCCGCAGCCTTGAGGGCGCGCCTACCTCCCCCTTGCGGGCGGGGAGGTCGAGCGCCAAAGGCGATCGGGTTGGGGGCATCGGCAAGATTGCACGCCCGCCCACCCCACCGGTTCGTTGCGCTCGACACCCTTCCCGTCAAGGGGAGGGATGAACTCCGCCGCAGTCTCCCTTATCCTGAAAAGGCGCAGGTGCCGCCGCAAATTCCATCCCCCTGAAAAGGGGAAGGGAAGGTTGGGGTGGGGCCAGACCTTTCGCCCGATCCGAGGAAACGCCGCGCACGCCTCCTTGCTCGGTGGGGCGGACGTGCTAGCCTGCGCATCGAGCAAAACGATATTGACGAAAGCGTTTGCAGGTGGCCGAAGAGCCCAAGGACGAGGTGACGGCACCGAATATACAGAGCCGCGAAATCCTCGAAGCCTGGCTAAAGGACAAGCCGCGCGAGGTGGCTATCGCGATTGCCGCAAGGGCAGCGTTGCGCGTGGTGCCCTTGGTGGCAGTCGACATTCCAAGTACGAGCGACGTAGAGACGAGAAAACACTTTCTGAATTTAATGGCCGTAGTCTTGCGAGCGACCGCACTTGTTCGTGTTGTAGGGGGGTACGCGACTAAAATAGAAAAGTTAGGGATGGTCTCGCGCGCCGAGGCAACGATGGAGACCTTGGTTTCGGTCGACGTCCTCAGGTTCCATCCAAGCACAAAATTTTTTGTTGAGGGTACGTTCGGAATTCTCCGTACCCTTGGCCGCGATTTCGAATCGTTTGCTGCAAGCGCGATCCGGGATACAGTCTACGCCGCCGCCAACAGCCCTTTCGCTCCTGCGGCTCCCACCTCCATGCCGGTCGAGGATGCAGCAGACTTTGCCGCCGCCGCCGCATGGGAAGCGGTTTCGTGCGATGCAGGTTTCATCGCGCGGGATGGAGGGGAGCTCTATCGTCTTTCGAAACACGCACGAGCGCTCGCGCATAAAGAGCCGCTGTGGTTGGCCGGAACGCCGGACGAGGCGAAATACAATTGGTCTCGCCTCCGCGACGCCCTGCCGCCCGAAGACAACTGGCAGGTCTGGATCGATTGGTACGACCGTCGCCTTAAAGGCATCGCCGACTCGGAAGAAATCGAATTCGTCTACGCCACCGTCCCCGAATCTGACTGGGACAAAGGCCCCGCCGCCGCCAACGCTTGGATCAAGGCGAGATTGGAGGAGATCGAAAAAGATATCAGGAGCGTAACAGGTGCGGCTCAATTTCACGATGGTATCGACGCCGAAATCGTACGCCGTCCGCCTCCCCCGCTCGAAAACGTCCCTTCCGTCTTCACCTACGGCGTCAACGCCGCCGGGCAGATCGATATCAAGGCCGGCCCGCAAAACCTTCCATTGATCACTCACACCGGCGATGAGGCGACGCATCGTCGCTGGCTCGACGCCGCGCGCAAACTCGCGGAGCGCCTTGCGGCGGACTTAAGAGCTCAGAAATTCAATGCCGGGCCGCAGTATCGAGAACGGCTGGAGCAATATGTCGCCGATATTCCGTCGGAACAGGACGACGGCAATATCGTGCTCGCGGACGCAGAAGCGCGAGCGCTACATAGCTTGTTCATCGCCGAAACGTCCGCGCTGAACGAAGGTTTTGCGGCGCGATTGAAGGCATTTCTCGAAACGCATTTCGCGCTTCTCGCCTTTTATGAAGACGAGATGCGGCGCTTTCACCACGCCGCCGAAAAAGGGAATTTGCGAGCGCCATTTCCGCGCGAGGCGGTCGAAAAAGTTGACGCGATCGTGTTGGCGAACACCCCGACTGTTTTTGCGCCTCGAGTTGCGGAGGGACTACAGGAAACGGAGCGCGAACCGCCGCGCATTGAACTTGAACCAGAAGACGTGCGCGCCAAGGTGCCGATCCAACCGCCTGCACATCCATTTGGCGACGCCGATTATGAGAAGGCGCGGGCTCTCGGAATTCTTGGTTCGCGCAACGCTCTGTACCGCGCAGTGCGGGACGAAGTGATAAAGGACCCCGAAAAGTCCTTGGCGAGAATTTCGATCGCGAAAGACATTTATGAGGCCGGCAAACCTATGTTCGAATACTTGCTGAAGTATTTTTTGGAAAGCTGACGCCCAAGCGGGCCCTTCGCGCCACCCTCCCCGCAAGGGGCGGCACCCCTCCCGCTTTGGCGCGAGAGCAGTTACATTTCCCTTATGGCCCGCGTCTATCTCGACCACAACGCAACGTCGCCTCTGCGCCCGCAGGCGCGGGCGGCGATGCTCGATGCGCTGGAGACGCTCGGCAATCCGTCTTCGGTCCACGCCGAGGGAAGGGCGGCGAAGACCCTGCTCGAAAACGCGCGAGCGGCCGTCGCCCGAGCGATCGGCGCGCCGCGCCGCGGCGTCGTCTTCACCAGCGGCGCGACCGAGGCGGCGAGCCTGGCGCTGTCGCCTGGGCTGCGTCGAGAAAGCGACGCCGCGCCGATTGACGCTCTGCTGGTCGCCGCCGGAGAGCATTTCTGCGTCTCGCAAGGCCATCGCTTTCCGCATGAGGCTATGGAAACCGTTCCGCTGACCCGCGACGGGACGCTCTCGCTCGGATCGCTGGAGGCGGCCTTGGCGCGGCGCTCAGGTCAGCGCGTGATGCTGGCGTTGCAGGCCGTCAACAATGAGACCGGCGTCATTCAGCCGGTCGCCGAGGCGGCGGCGCTGGTCCATGCGGCGCATGGCGTCGTCGTCTGCGACGCCGTGCAAGCCGTCGGCCGGCTCGAAACGACATTTGCGACGACGGACGCCGACATATTGTTCTTTTCCTCACACAAGCTCGGCGGGCCGATGGGCGTCGGCGCGCTCGCCTTTCGCGACGACGGCCTTCATCTGGAAACGCCGATGCTGCGCGGCGGCGGCCAGGAGTTCGGGCGCCGGGCCGGGACGGAGAACGTCGCTGGAATCGCCGGATTTGCGGCGGCCGTGACCGCAGCGACCGCCGACATGGCGGCTGAGGGGCCACGGCTTGCCGATTTGCGCGACGCCCTGGAGCGACAAGTCTTGAAAGTCGCCCCGGACGCCCGATTCTACGGTGCAAGGGCGCCGCGCGCGCCGAACGCCAGCGCATTCGCGATTCCAGGCCTTGCCGCGCGCACTTTGCTGATGGCGATCGACCTAGAGAATGTCGCGCTTTCGGCGGGCTCGGCCTGTTCTTCGGGCAAGATGACGGAATCTCACGTTCTTGCGGCGATGGGCGCGGCGGAAAGGGAGGCGCTGAGGGCCAGTTTGGGTTGGTCTTCGACGCGAGAGGATGTAGAACAGTTTGGAAAGGTTCTTGCACGTGTCGTGGATCGTATGAGGTCGCGGCATTCCGCCGCCTAGTCGACGCCAAATTGGCTGGGCGGAGGCGGAACGATCGGCCGGCGGGCCTTGAACCCGTCGTGACGAGGAGAAAGAAAAGATGGCGGCTCGTCAGGAGACCGTTGCGCGCGTCGAGTCGATCGACGTCGACGCCTATAAATACGGGTTTTCGACCGATATCGAATCGGAAAAGGCCCCCAAGGGCCTGAATGAAGACATCGTTCGTTTCATCTCGGCCAAAAAGAGCGAGCCGCAGTGGCTCACCGACTGGCGCCTGGAGGCGTATCGCCGCTGGCTGACCATGCCCGAGCCGAACTGGGCGCGCGTGCACTATCCGCGCATCGACTTCCAGGATCTCTACTATTACGCCGCGCCGAAATCGACGCCAGGCCCGAAGTCGCTCGACGAAGTCGATCCCGAACTGCTGCGCACATATGAGAAGCTTGGCATTCCGCTGCGCGAGCAGGAAATACTCGCCGGCGTCGAGACCCGCCGCGTCGCCGTCGACGCCGTATTCGACAGCGTGTCCGTAGCGACAACCTTCAAGGAGGAGCTGGCAAAGGCGGGCGTGATCTTCTGCCCGATCTCCGAGGCGGTTCAGACGCATCCGGAACTGGTGCAAAAATATCTCGGCTCGGTGGTGCCGGCGACCGACAATTTCTACGCGACGCTGAACAGCGCGGTCTTCTCCGACGGCTCCTTCGTCTATGTGCCGAAGGGGGTGCGCTGCCCGATGGAGCTTTCGACCTATTTCCGCATCAACGAGCAGAAGACCGGGCAGTTCGAGCGCACGCTGATCATTGCGGATGAGGGCTCCTATGTGAGCTATCTCGAAGGCTGCACCGCGCCGCGGCGCGACGAAAATCAATTGCACGCGGCGGTGGTCGAACTCGTCGCGCTCGACGACGCCGAGATCAAATATTCGACGGTGCAGAACTGGTATCCGGGCGACAGCGAGGGCAGGGGCGGCATTTACAATTTCGTCACCAAGCGCGGCGATTGCCGCGGCCGCAATTCGCATATTTCCTGGACTCAGGTCGAGACGGGTTCGGCGATCACCTGGAAATATCCCTCTTGCATCCTGCGCGGCGACGGCTCGCAGGGCGAGTTCTACTCGATCGCGGTGTCGAACGGCTATCAGCAGGTCGACAGCGGCACCAAGATGCTGCATCTCGGCAAGAACACGAAAAGCCGCATCATCTCCAAGGGCATTTCGGCGGGAAGGGCGCAGAACACCTATCGCGGTCAGGTTTCCGCCCATCGTAAGGCCGACGGCGCGCGCAACTTCACCCAATGCGACAGTCTGCTGATTGGCCACGACTGCGGCGCGCATACGGTTCCCTATATCGAGTCGAAGAACCCGAGCGCGCAGTTCGAACATGAAGCGACGACGAGCAAGATTTCCGAGGATCAGCTGTTCTATGCGATGCAGCGTGGATTGACGGCGGAAGAGGCGACCGCGCTGATCGTCAACGGCTTCGTGCGCGACGTTCTGCAGCAGCTGCCGATGGAGTTCGCGGTCGAGGCGCAGAAGCTGATTTCGATCTCGCTCGAAGGGAGCGTGGGGTGACGCCTTCACCGTCATGGCCGGGTTTGTCCCGACCATCCATTCAGCTCACCGCGCGTCGGCTTATAGAATGATTGCGAACACGAGGACGTGGATGGCCGGCTCAAGGCGGCCATGACAGCCGGAGACTGAGAAGAGTTTTTGACCATGCTCGAAATTAAAGACCTGCACGTCGCCGTCGGCGAACACGAAATTCTCAAAGGCCTTACGCTCAGCGTGAAGGCCGGCGAAGTCGCGGCGATCATGGGGCCGAACGGGACCGGAAAATCGACGCTCTCCTACATCGTCTCCGGCCGCGAAGGCTATGACGTTACGCAAGGCGACGTGCGTCTCAATGGCGAGAATATTCTCGACCTCGATCCGGCCGAGCGCGCCGCCAGGGGCGTTTTCCTCGCCTTCCAATATCCGGTCGAAATCCCCGGCGTCGCGACCATGACCTTCCTCAAAGCGGCGCTCAACGCGCAGCGCCGCGCCCGCGGCGAACCCGAATTGCAGACGCCGGAGTTCATGAAGCGCGTCAGGGAAGCCGCCGCCTCTCTCGGCGTTTCGCAGGACATGCTGCGCCGGCCGCTCAACGCCGGCTTTTCTGGCGGCGAGAAGAAGCGGATGGAAATCCTGCAGATGGCGCTTCTGCAGCCGCGTCTCGCCATTCTCGACGAGACGGATTCGGGGCTCGACATCGACGCGCTGCGCGTCGTCGCGGACGGCGTCAATGCGCTGCGTTCGCCAGAGCGCGCCTTCGTCGTCATCACCCATTATCAGCGCCTGCTCGAATATATCAGGCCCGATACGGTGCATGTGATGGCGCAGGGGCGCATCATGCGGTCGGGCGGTCCAGAACTTGCTCAGGAGCTCGAAGAGCGCGGCTATCAGGATTACATCGCGCAAGAGGCGGCATGAGGTGATGATCAAGCTCGCGAGCGAAGCGGAAGCGACGCTTTCCTCCTTCTACGAAGAGATGCGCGCCAAGGGCGCGCCGCGCCTGCGCGCCGCGGCCTGGGCGGCGTTCTCGGAGTTCGGCCTGCCGAGCCGCCGCGTTGAGTCGTGGCATTACACCGACCTCAAGACGGCGATGAGCAGGCCGGCGCCGCTCGCCACCTCTTCGCGCGGCGCCATGCCGCTGCCGCGGGCGCATGACTCGCTGCGGCTGGTCACGCTCGACGGCGTTTTCCGTGCCGATCTTTCCGACATCGCGCGGCTTCCCGAAGGCGTCGCCGTCCAATCGCTGCGCGACGCGCTGGCGCAGGGCGAGCTGCATGTGATGTCGGCGCTGGCCAGCGCTGATATTGGCGCGCAGGATCCGATCCTCGCGCTCAATGCGGCGCTGATGCAGGACGGCGTCGTCGTTCAGATCGCGCCGGGCGCAAAAATCGCGCGCGCGATCGAGCTTGCGACATTTTCGTCGGCGGAGGCGGCGCAGTCGACCTATACGCGCGCGCTCGTGATGCTGGGCGAGGGCGCTCAGGCGACATTGATCGAAACGCTTGGCGCGCTGTCGGCGGCGCCGGCGCAGGACAATGGCGCGCTCGTGCTTCGACTGGCGGCCAGCGCGCGCGTCGAACTCGTGACGCATCTCTCGGGGGGCGTCGATCAATCGATCCGCGTCGCGTCGCTGCTTGCGCATCTCGATGCGGACGCAAGGATTCATTCCTTCGCCCTGATCGAGGGAGAAGGCCTGCATCGCCGGCAGATTTTCGTACGCCTCGACGGGGAGAAGGCGAGCGCCGTCTTCAATGGCGCGACGCTGGGGCGCGGTCGGCTGCACGCCGACACGACGCTGATCGTCGACCATGCGAAGCCTTCCGGACAAAGCCGCGAATGTTTTCGCAACATTCTCGACGATCAGAGCGTCGGGGTGTTTCAAGGCAAGGTCATTGTGCGCCCGGGCGCCCAAAAGACTGATGGCGCGATGCAGTCGAAAGCGCTGTTGCTCTCCGAGCAGGCGACGATGAACAACAAGCCGGAGCTCGAAATCTTCGCCGACGACGTTCAGTGCGGCCATGGCGCGACGTGCGGCAGGCTCGACAAGGACCAGTTGTTTTACTTGACCGCGCGGGGCCTGCCGCGCCGCGAGGCCGAGGCCTTGCTCATCGAGGGCTTCGCCAATGAGGCGATGGAAGCGCTGGAGGACGAGCAGTTGAAGGCGTTTTTGAGCGATCGCGTCAGCGTTTGGCTTTCTCGAAGGATCGGTCGATGAACGAGATCGCGCGCATCGAGACGCCTTACGACATCGACGCGGTTCGCGCCGACTTCACGATCCTTGGCGAGCGTCCCTATGGCAAGCCGCTCGCCTATCTCGATAACGCCGCCTCGGCGCAAAAGCCGCGCGCGGTGATCGAACGGCTGGCGCAATTCTACGAGCATGAATACGCCAATGTGCACCGCGGCCTGCATTATCTCGCCAACGCTTCGACCGAGGCTTATGAGGGCGCACGCGAAACGGTTCGCCGCTTCCTCAATGCGGAATCGACCGACGAAATCATTTTCACCCGCGGCGCGACCGAAGCCCTGAATCTCGTCGCCGCCGCTTATGGCGAGGCCCACATTGGCGAGGGCGACGAGATCATCCTGTCGGTGATGGAGCATCATTCCAACATCGTGCCCTGGCATTTCCTACGCGAACGCAAGGGCGCGGTGCTGAAATGGCTTGAGGTCGACGATGACGGCCGCATCGACCTTGAGGCTTTCGAGAAGCTCTTCACGAAGCGCACGAAAATCGTGACGCTCACCCATATGTCGAATGTGCTCGGCGCGCCGACTCCGATCGCAGATGTCGCGCGCATCGCCCATGTCCACGGCGTTCCGCTCTGCGTCGATGGTTCGCAGGGCGCGGTGCATCTTGACGTCGACGTGCAGGCGCTCGACGCCGACTTTTATGTGCTGACCGGCCACAAGCTCTACGGTCCAACCGGCATCGGCGCGCTTTACGGAAAGCGGAAATGGCTCGAGACCCTGCCGCCCTATGCGGGCGGCGGCGAGATGATCGAAACCGTGACGCGCGAAACTGTCACCTACAATGCGCCGCCGCAGCGCTTCGAAGCCGGCACGCCGCCGATCGCCCAGGCGGTAGGGCTTGGCGCGGCGCTCGACTATATGGAGCGCCTCGGCCGCGACGCGATCCGCGCGCATGAAGCGGGACTGACCGCCTATGCCCATCAGCGATTGTCGCAGATCGAGAGGTTGAGAATTTACGGTCGGGCGCCAGACAAGGGGCCGATCGTGTCCTTCGACATGGCGACGGCGCATGCGCATGACATCGCCACGGTGATCGATCGCTCCGGCATCGCGGTGCGCGCCGGGACGCATTGCGCCATGCCGCTTCTGGCCCGGTTCGGCGTCACCTCCACCTGCCGCGCTTCCTTTGCGCTCTACAATACGCGCGAGGAGATCGACAGGCTGGCGGAGGCGCTGGACAGGGCCCGCTCTCTGTTCGCCTGAGGAGAACTTCGTGTTCATGAACGATGCTCCGAATCCAAGCGAAGGCGGACGCGCCGCAGCGCCGGACCAAACGCCTCAGGCCCTTGAAAATGAGCGCTTGACGGACGACATCGTGAAGGCGCTCAAGACCGTTTACGATCCCGAAATTCCGGCCGACATCTACGAGCTTGGCCTGATCTACCGGGTCGATATTTCGGAGGATGGGATCGTTGAAATCGACATGACGCTGACCGCGCCGGGATGCCCGGTGGCGGGCGAAATGCCGATATGGGTCAAGAATGCGGTGAGCGCCGTGCCTGGCGTCGGCGATGTGAAAGTGAATATGGTGTTTGATCCGCCCTGGGACCAAAGCCGCATGTCGGATGAGGCGCGCGTCGCGCTCGACATGTGGTGAAGGGGCGCCTTGACGGGAACGGTTTTGCGATGACGGCAATGATGAAAATGAGCGTGATGAACGTCAGTCCCGCCGCCGCGGCGCGCGTCCGGGGATTGCTCGCCACGGCGGACGAAGGCAAAGGACTGCGCGTCTCGGTCGAGAAGGGCGGCTGCGCCGGCATGTCCTACAGAATGGAGATCGCCGAACCCAAGAAGGGCGACGAGATCATCGAGGTCGACGGCGGCCGCGTGATTATTGACTCCGCGGCGGTGCTCTATCTGCTCGGCACGACGATGGACGTGAAGACGACGCAGTTCTCCTCGACTCTCGTGTTCGAAAATCCCAATCAGACCTCGGCCTGCGGCTGCGGCGAAAGCGTCGAACTGAAGCCGGCCGACCCGGAAAAACTCGCTGCGGCCTCCGCGATTTCGGGTTCCTGACGGCGGCGAGGCCGTGAGAGGCAGGAGTCTTCCAAAAAGACGACAAGCAATGCTACAAATAATTGAATTTATTGGATGTTCATGACGCGTCGATGCTGGCGTCGCGCGTTCGAATCGCCTATAGAACTGTGACGCAGAACGCTCTTCTTGAACTGGCGCGCAATTGGCCGACGACGAGACCAAAAAAGACGACTCCGACAAGCCCGGCTCCGACATAAAGCCGGTCTCGATCACCGACGAGATGAAGCGCAGCTATCTCGATTACGCGATGAGCGTCATCGTATCGCGCGCGCTGCCGGATGTCCGCGACGGCTTGAAGCCGGTGCATCGGCGCATCCTGTTCTCGATGCACGAGAACGGACATACGCCGGACAAGGCCTATGTTAAGTCGGCGCGCATCGTCGGCGACGTGATGGGTAAATACCACCCGCATGGCGACGCGGCGATTTACGACGCGCTGGTGCGCATGGCGCAGCCCTTTTCGATGCGGCTGCCGCTCATTGACGGCCAGGGCAATTTCGGTTCGGTCGACAATGATCCGCCGGCGGCGATGCGCTACACCGAGTCTCGGCTCGCGAAGCCTGCGCTGGCGCTGCTCGAAGATATCGACGAAGGGACCGTCGACTTTCAGCCCAACTATGACGGCAAGGAGCATGAGCCAACAGTCCTGCCGGCGCGCTTTCCCAATTTGCTGGTCAATGGCGCCGGCGGCATCGCCGTCGGCATGGCGACGAACATACCGCCGCATAATCTCGGCGAGGTGATCGACGCCTGCATCGCCATGATCGATCGCCCTGACATCACCGTCGCAGAGTTGATGGAGATCGTGCCGGGGCCGGACTTCCCGACGGCGGCGACGATCCTCGGGCGCGGCGGCATCCGCAACGCCTTCGCGACGGGCCGCGGGTCGATCATCATGCGCGCCAGGTCCGAGATCGAGACTCTGCGCAAGGACCGCGAAGCGATCATCTTCACTGAAATTCCCTATCAGGTGAACAAGGCCGCGCTGATCGAGCGCATCGCCGAGCTGGTGCGGGAAAAGAAGATCGAGGGCGTCGCCGATCTGCGCGACGAGTCCGATCGCGACGGCATGCGCATCGTCGTCGAACTGAAACGCGACGCTGTCGCCGATGTCGTTCTGAACCAGCTGTGGCGCCACACCGCGCTGCAGTCGAGCTTCCCCGTCAATATGATCGCGCTGAACGGCGGGCGGCCGGAGCTGATGACGCTCCACGACGTGCTGCGCGCCTTCGTCGATTTCCGCGAGACGGTCGTCACCCGGCGCACCAAATTCCGCCTCGCCAAGGCGCGCGACAACGCCCATCTGCAGGTCGGCCTCGCCATCGCCGTCGCCAATATCGACGAAGTGATCCGCCTCATCCGCACCTCGCCGGACGCCGCCGCGGCGCGCGAGGCGCTGATGGCGCGCGAATGGCCGGCGAAAGACATGGCGCCGCTCGTCGAACTGATCGCCGATCCGCGCCACAGGCTCAGCGACGAGGGCGCGATCCGGCTTTCGGAAGCGCAGGCGCGCGCCATTCTCGATCTGCGTCTGCAACGGCTGACCGCGCTCGGCCGCGAAGAAATTTCCGAAGCTTTGAACAAGCTCGCCGCCGAAATCGCCGATTACCTCGACATTTTGCGTTCGCGCGAACGTCTCTTCGGCATCGTCAAGGAAGAGTTGCTGGCGGTGAAGGACGCACACGCCACGCCGCGCCGCACGCAGATCGTCGAGGCCGACGGCGAGGTCGAGGACGAGGACCTGATCGCGCGCGAAGACATGGTGGTCACAGTCTCGCACGCCGGCTACATCAAGCGCGTGCCGCTCTCGACCTATCGCGCGCAGCGGCGTGGCGGCAAAGGCCGATCCGGCATGCAGACGAAGGAGGAGGATTTCGTCCACCGGCTCTTCGTCGCCAATACTCATACGCCGGTTCTGTTCTTTTCCTCGCTCGGCAGAGCTTACAAGGAAAAGGTGTGGCGACTGCCGCTGTCGGCGCCGCAGGCGCGCGGCAAGGCGCTCGTCAATCTGCTGCCGCTCGAGCAGAATGAGCGGATCACCACGATCATGCCGCTGCCCGAGGACGAGGAGAGCTGGGCGACGCTCGACGTGATCTTCGCGACGACAGGCGGAACGGTGAGGCGCAACAAGCTCTCGGATTTCGTCGACGTGCGCCGCAACGGCCTCATCGCCATGAAGCTCGACGCGGGCGAAGCGATCGTCGACGTCGCGACCGCGACCGACCGCGATGACGTGCTGCTGACGACGCGCGACGGACAATGCATCCGCTTCGCCGTTCCGGAAGTGCGCGTCTTTCAGGGGCGCACCTCAATGGGCGTGCGCGGCGTGGCGCTGGGGTCCGACGATCGCGTGATCTCGCTCTCCATTCTCAATCATTTCGACGCGTTGAGCGAGGAGCGCACCGCTTATCTGAAGCGCGCCAATGCGCTGCGCCGGCGCATGGGCGAGGACGTGTCGCCAGAGGCGGGGAGCGAGAGCGAAGAGGCGACCGCCGTCGAACTGTCGGATACGCGTTTTTACGAGATGCAGGCGGCCGAGCAGATCATTCTCACCGTCTCCGAGAACGGTTACGGAAAACGTACGAGCTCTTACGAATATCGTACAACTGGACGCGGCGGCAAAGGCATCGTCGCGATGGCGGTGAACGCCAGGAACGGCAAGCTCGTCGCTTCCTTCCCGGTCGCCCACGGCGACGAAATCATGCTGGTGACCGACGGCGGCCAGTTGATCCGCTGCCCGGTCGACGGCATCCGCATCGCCGGGCGCGGCGCTCAGGGCGTCATTGTTTTCGACACCGCGGAAGATGAGCGCGTCGTCTCCGTCGAACATATTGGCGACGTCGGCGACGGCGAGGACGCCCAGAGCTAAGTCAGGCCCTTCGGCAGTGGAGGAGGCGCAATGAGCGACGGCGACGACGCAGGCGGCCCAGCGCTGGTCACCGGCGCGCCGCGCCGCATTGGACTCGCGATCGCCGAACGCTTCGCGCGAGAAGGCCAGCCGGTCGTGCTGCACGCCTCTCCGCGCTCGGCCGAGGAGGCGGAGCTCGCCGCGCATGCGATCAGGCTACGCGGCGGCCGCGCGGCGACGGTGATCGCCGACCTCGCCGACGCCGATTCGACGCAGCGCCTCATTGAGCAGGCCAGCGAAGCCTTCGGCCCGCTGCGGCTCCTCATCAACAACGCCTCGATCTTCGAGGTCGATGCGGCAGAAGACTTCGTGCTGGAGCTTTACGAGCGGCAGATGCAGATCAATCTGCGCGCGCCGCTGCTGCTGTCGCGCGACTTTGCGGCGGCGCTTGCGGCGACCGTCAATGGCGCGATCATCAATATTCTCGACCAGCGCGTCTGGCGTCTGACGCCGCGCCATTTCACCTATACGCTGTCGAAATCGGCGCTGTGGGCGGCGACGCAGACCATGGCGCAGGCTTTCGCGCCGCGAATCCGGGTCAATGCGGTGGGGCCGGGCCCGGTCTTTCCCAACGCTGCGCTCGGCGAGAAGGAATTCGAAATGGAGGCGCGCGGCGTTCCGCTGGAGCGCGCCGCCGACGTTTCGGGCGTGGTCGACGCCGTCATCTACCTCAGCCGGGCGAAAAGCGTCACCGGGCAGATGATCGCGGTCGACAGCGGCCAGCATCTGGGCTGGCGCACGCCAGACATGGGACCGGAATAGGCCGGATGATGCGGGATCAGTCGGCGCTCGGCAGCCGGCGGATGGTGAATTCGATGCGGCCGTCGTCCAATTCGCGCCAGAACTCGACCTCGGTCATATAGGCGGCCTTGGGAAAGCGCTCGAACCATTCGCGCGCCTTCGCCCGCGCCTCGCCGCGTTCGAGCGTGAAGGTCTCACGCCGCCAGCCGCGGCCTTCGCGATTGGCAGCGAAGCGCTGCGCAAGGTCTCTCGGCGAACTTTTGGGTGCGCTCATACTCATACTCTGGCGCTCGACCGGGGCAATCAATTTAGCGCAATGGGCGCGGGATGGGGAGTCGCGGGTCCTTGCGACGCTGGAGCCCGCTTTCCCGCGCCTCCAAACCGCGCTAGACCCGAGCCATGCCTGAGCGTCCTCCCTACATGATCACGACCGCCATTCCCTATGCGAATGGCGCGCCGCATATCGGCCACGCCTATGAACGCATCGCCACTGACGCTTTCGCCAGGTGGAAGCGGCTCGACGGCTATGACGTGCTGTTCGTTACCGGCATGGACGAGCATGGCCAGAAGATGCAGCGCACGGCCGAGAAGGAGGGGCTGACGCCGCTGGCGCTCGCCGACCGCACCGCCGCGCAATTCGCCCGCATGGGCGAAGCGCTCAACGCGCGCGCCGACGACATCGTGCGCACGACGCAGCAGCGCCATAAGGAGACGGTGCTCGAAATTTGGCGGCGGATGGCGGCGAACGGCGATCTCTATTTGTCCAAATACGCCGGCTGGTATTCGGTGCGCGACGAAGCCTATTACGACGCGGACGAACTGACCGAGCGCGATGGCAAGAAATTCGCGCCAACGGGCACGCCGGTAGAGTGGGTGGAGGAGGAGAGCTGGTTCTTCAAACTGTCGGCCTATGCCGAGAGGCTGCTGGCGCATTACGAGGCGCATCCGGAATTCATCACGCCCGAGCACTACCGGAATGAGATCGTCGCTTTCGTGAAGCGGGGACTGACCGACCTCTCGGTCTCGCGCACGACCTTCGACTGGGGCATCGACATTCCGCCGAGCGCGGAGACCGGCGCCAAGCATGTGATGTATGTCTGGGTTGATGCTCTTACGAATTACGTAACGGCTACCGGATTCCTTACGGAAGACAGAAACAAGGCGCGGTTCTGGCCCGCCGACGCTCATGTCATCGGCAAGGACATCACTCGCTTTCATGCCATCTATTGGCCTGCATTTCTTATGTCGGCGGGCGCGCCTTTGCCCAAACAGATCGTCGTGCACGGCTTCCTGTTTTCGCGGGGCGAGAAAATGTCGAAATCGGTCGGTAATGTCGTCGATCCGATCGATCTCGCCGAGCGTTATGGCGTCGATCAACTGCGCTACTTCTTCCTGCGGGAAATTCCCTTCGGCCAGGACGGCAATTATTCGCACGAGGCGATCGTCAATCGCATCAACGCCGATCTCGCCAATGATCTCGGCAATCTGGCGCAGCGATCGCTCTCGATGATCGCCAAGAATTGTATGGGCGCCGTACCGCGTAAACATGCGCTGACAAACGCCGACAATGAGATTCTGGCGAAGGCGGCGGATGCGCTGGCGAAGGCGCGCGCGGCGATGGAGGAATACGCGCCGCATCACGCGCTCGCGGAAATCTTCCGCGTCGTCGCCGAGGCCAATCGCTATTTCGCCGCGGAGGAGCCCTGGGCGAAGAAGAAGACCGATCCAGCGCGCATGGAGACGGTCCTCTACGTCACCGCCGAGACGCTGCGCCGGCTGGCGATTCCCTTGCAGCCGTTCATGCCCGATTCCGCCGGCAAGCTGCTCGATCTCCTGGACGTAGGGCCGGACGAGCGCGACTTCGCGCACGCGGGCGAAGCGAACGCGCTCCAGGAGGGTGCGCCGCTGCCGCCGCCGACGCCGATATTCCCGCGATTCGTGGAGGAAGAGGCGATCTGAGATCTAAGGGCCGATGGTTTCACGATTGATTGGTAAGCCGCACATTCGATGAGGAGGGCGACATGAGCATCAGCGACCTGCAAATCATGTTTTGGTTTGGACTGGCGCTCATTCTTGTCGGACTGATTCTGCTGCCGTTCAATTTTTCCGGCGGCGGCATGAGCAAGATCAAATTGCCCGCTATCGAGATGGAGCTCAACGGGCCGGCGCTGTTTGTGATGTTTCTCGGCGCCGGATTGATGTGGTTTTCGATCTCGAAAAGAGAGACGGACCTGCCGCCGGCGCCCGCTGCGATCTCGCCGCCGCCATCCGCCGTCACGGCTGTTTCTCCGCCGCCGCCGCCGGCTCCGGAGCCAGCGCCCGAGCCAGCGCCGCCGCCGGAACCCTCCGCCGCCCCGACCGGGGATAAAAAAGGGTTCGGCGTCGTCTTGATCGCGTCGAGCGTCCCGTCAACGGCGAATCAGCAGGCGATCAAGGCGAAAGAGCTCGCGCCGGCCGACTCCGACATTATTCTCTATCGTCGCAAATCGGCATGGGTAGTGGTCATTCACTACGCCAACAGTCTGAAGGCGGCGGAGGACCTGTCCCGCTACAGGGGCGAAAAGGATTGGGCGAGCGCCTACGTCGTCAATCTGGGAACGTGGTGCCCGCTCGCCAAGCCAACCACCGTGCCGCTCCCTGCCGGGGAGCAGCCGACCGCTGGTTTCGACTGCCGCCTGAAGTGACGCCGCGTCCCCAGCGCTTGCCACGCGCTCACCACAATTCAGGGGTTTCAGATGGCGGGCGGCGCCGATGATTGTGGCTTGGACTTTACGGGCTTGCCGGTCAAAGTCCTGGCGTGCGATTATGGGGCGTCGGGGCTTCTCTTGATCGAGCCGCCCGTCGCGCCGCTCGATCGAGCTTGCGCAGCAGCATCCGCCTTGGTTGCGTCGTATCTCGAAACGTCTCAGAACGGCTCTTTTCTCACAGAGGAACTCAAGGAATGGCGCGTGGTATTTCGACGATCCTGACGGCGGTCATCTCCGGCGCGATCGGTTTTGGATTGGGCATCTACGCGGCGCCGACCGAAGGCGTCGCCAATCTGAAAGCGGCGATCGAAGGCCGGTTCAAACCTGCCGCCCCAACTGAGGAGGGTGCGCCGGAGGGCGCGCCCGCCGCCCCAGCCGAATCGGAAACTCCAGCGCAGCCCGACGTGTCGGCCGCGCCGCCCACGGAGGCGCCTCCGGCTGAGCAGCCGGCCGTCGTCGAGACGCCAAACGTCCCGCCGCCCCCCGCTCCGACGGCGACCGAAGCGCCGCCGCCGCCTCCTCAGGCTGTCGCGCCGCCGCCCGCGGCCATGCCGGAGGCGGCGCCAGCGCCCGCGCCGGCCGCGACCCCGGAGCCTGCGCCGAAGCCGAAGCCCAAGCCGAAGCCGAAGCCTAAACCGAAGCCGAAGCCCGCGGAGGAGCCGGCGGCCGAGCAGTAGGCTCGTAACAGCTTTGTCGCAGACCCCGCCGCCCGAGCCGAGCGGGGGTCTGCGGCGAGCCGTCGTCCTGATGGATTTCCCAACAGCGCCTACTGCGACGCGGTCATCAGCTCGAGCACATGGCCATCCGGGCTCTTGAAATAGACGCCGCGGCCGCCGTTCCAGTCGTT
Source organism: Alphaproteobacteria bacterium (assembly GCA_016869435.1). GTDB lineage: Bacteria > Pseudomonadota > Alphaproteobacteria > Rhizobiales > Beijerinckiaceae > Methylocystis. The sequence goes on from VGEB01000003.1 coordinate 55,842, forward strand.
GAGCTGGCCATCCGTGAATCGTCCCGGCGCGCTTCCGAAGGCCACGCCTTCGTCCTTCACGCGCCCGAAGATCTTGTCGAACTCTTCGTCGCTGACGTGAAACGCATAATGGCTCGATCTGAAACCCTCATCCTTGTCAAACAGCAAAGTTAGCTCGCTGTTGACCTTCACCGGCGCGAAATGGCCCTTGGGGCCGTCGTAGCGCAGCCCGAAAATCTGCGCGAACCAACGCGCCGCGGCCTCCTTATCGCGCGCCGGCACGATCGTGTGATTGAGGATGATGGCCATTGATCAAGCTCCGCCTGTCTCCTGACAGGGATTAAGATGGGAACTCGCGGCGCTGCAGTCACGAGCGTCGCGGCGCTCACTCGCTGCGCCAGAAAGCCGCCAGCGCGCCATCCGGCTCGCGATGCACGCGAACGCCGAGCGGCGCGCATTCGCGATCGAGCGTATGCGCCAGCCATTCGGCATCGGCGCTCGACGCCCGTTCCAGCCGCAAGCGCCGCAAATGCATCGGGATCAGTCGAAGTCGCAGGAGCTCGCCGCTCGCGGCGTCGATATCTGCGAAATACATGAGCGAAAGGTCGCCGCGAAAGCTCTCGTAGCCGCTGATGCCTTCATAGTCGTTCAAAAAGTCGCCGCAGCCATAAAGGATCAAACGGTTGCGATAGACCTCAAATCCCTTCGGATGATGTGACGAATGTCCGTGAAGGATCGAGGCGCCGCCTTCATCGATCAACCGATGCGCGAATTGTCGTTGCGCGCTCGAAACGTCGTAGCCCCAGTTCGGGCCCCAGTGAATTGAAACCACCAAAATGTCGCCGGGCCGCGCGGCGCTTCGCGCCAGATCACAGACGCGGGCAGCGCTTTCCGAGGAAAGGTCGGGGAGAAGATTGACGCCCGGCGAAACTCGGGTCGCCGCCCAGTCGACAGGCGTTCCGCTGTCGGGCAGGGCGAAGGACAGAACGACGATCCTTGCCTTTCCGGGAACGTCCAGGATCGCCGGCCGCTGCGCGTCATCGATCGTTCGTCCCGCGCCGGCGAATGCCACGCCGAGACGCGCGAGCGTGTCGAGCGTCTCAACAAGGCCGGACGGCCCCCAATCGAGAACATGATTGTTGGCGAGCGCGCAGCAATCGATTCTCGCGGCGCGCAGACATTCCGCGTTCTGCGGACTGACGCGATAATTGATCGCCTTGGGTTCGGCGGTCTCGCTGCGCGTCACGCTCGTTTCGAGATTGACGATGCGGGCGTCGGGGGCTTGCGCGAGAAACTCGTCAAGCGCATCGCCCCAGACGTACGAAAAATCGACGGGCCGCTGAATCGGCCCGGACGCCGCTTCGGCCAAACAAACATATTCTTCGGCCGAGGAGACATATTCCTCGTAGAGCATAGGCGGGCAGGGCGAGGGAAGGATCTGGTCGACGCCCCGGCCGATCATTACGTCGCCACATAGAAACAGTCTGACGGCACGCGCGCCGCAGATTCTCGGCGGCGCGGCGACGCTCATATCACGGGCGGCAGGCTCTCTTCGTCGTCGCCGCCAAGAAGCGAGACGATTTCGCCGGCTACATCCTTAAGCGGCGCGCCGGCGCCGAACACATCCCGATCGCCAGACATCCACATCGACGCCTCCTCGACGTCAGCGATCGTCGGGCGCAAATCCATGATCGCCGACAGCGTCGCGTCATCGATTTCGCCGAGAACGTCGATCACGTCCTTGATGGTCGCCAACGGACGGCCGTCGGAGCCCTGGGTGGAAGACTGCGTCAACAATGTCCTCTCTGATCCGTAAACGTCCCGCCTGAGCGGGGATCGCCGAAGATGGCTATCAAAATATAGCGCCGCAGTTGCGCGCCGCGAAGAAGCGCCCAGCGAAAATTTGTGTTTTCCGTCGACGAAGCCATATTGCGGGCGTTGGCGCCTCACTTATCGGCCAGGCTCTCAGATTGGCCCGAGCGACCGCGCCGATGCGACTTAAATGACGCTGCTTCCCGACCGAGACCGATGCTGATCGATACCCATTGCCACCTGGACTTTCCCGATTTCGCGCCCGAACTCGCGGAGACGATCGCGCGCGCGAAGGCGCGCGGCGTCGGGAGGATGATTACGATTTCGACGCATCTGTCGCGTTTCGAGCGGGTCAAAGCGGTCGCCGAAGCCTATCCGGACGTGTTCTGCACCGTGGGGACGCATCCGCATCATGCGCATGAGGAAGCCGAGCCGACGGTCGACGCGCTCGTCGCCCTGTCCCAGCATCCAAAATGCGTCGGATTGGGGGAAGCCGGTCTCGATTATCACTACGACCATGCCCCGCGCGAAGCGGCGCAGCGCATCTTCCGCATTCACGTCCAGGCCGCCCGCGAAACCGGGCTGCCGCTCGTCATCCATACCCGCGACGCTGATACCGACTGCGCCGCCATTTTGAAGGATGAAATGGGGAAGGGGGCGTTCCCCGCCCTGCTCCATTGCTTCACCAGCGGTCGCGCGCTCGCCGAGACGGCGCTGGAGCTGGGGCTCTATATTTCCTTCTCTGGCGTTGTGACGTTCAAGAACGCCGAATATCTGCGCGAAATCGCCCGCGACGTCCCGCTGGAGCGGATGCTGGTCGAAACTGACGCGCCATTCCTCGCGCCCGTGCCCTACCGGGGCAAGCGCAATGAGCCCGCCTTCGTCGTCGACACTGCGCGCACGCTCGCCGAGCTAAAGGGGATCAGCGCCGCTGAACTTGCGATCGCGACGACCGAAAACGCGCTTCGGCTCTTTTCGAAAATGCCGCAGCTGGACGCCGCCGCGTGAGTCTCAGAATCAGGATTCTCGGTTGCGGCTCGTCAGGCGGCGTGCCGCGCGTCGGGCAGGGCTGGGGGAAATGCAATCCCGACAATCCCAAGAACCGGCGCCGCCGCTGCTCAATTCTCGTCGCGCGCGGGCCTGCCGAAGCGGCGACGCAGCTGCTCGTCGACACCGGCCCCGATCTGCGCGAGCAGCTCATCGACGCGAATGTCAAATGGCTCGACGCGGTCCTCTATACCCATCCCCACGCTGACCACACCCATGGCGTCGATGATGTGCGCGGCTTGGTCATCATGAGCGGACGGCGCATTCCGGCCTATATGGACGAGCCAACGTCTCGCGCCTTCGCCAAGAAGTTCGACTATATCTTCAAGACGCCGCCCGGAAGTTTCTATCCGCCGCTGATGATCGAGCATCGGCTGCATCTCGGGCGCGCCGTGACAATCGACGGGCCCGGCGGCGAAATCGTTGCGACGCCGTTCCGCCTCGACCATGGCGACATGGACGCGCTCGGCTTTCGCTTCGACAATGTGGCCTATACGCCCGATCTCCACGCCATTCCGCCCGAGAGCGCCCAATATCTCGAAGGGCTCGATCTCTGGATCATCGACGCGCTACGCCATCAACGGCACGGCACGCATCTCTCGGTCAGCCAGGCGCTGGACTTCATCGCCCATTTTAAGCCGAAGCGCGCAGTGCTTACCGATCTGCACGTCGATCTTGATTACGACGCGCTCGCCGCGGAGCTGCCGGAAAATGTCGCGCCGGCGTTTGACGGCATGACGCTGGAAGCCTGACGTCCGGGACCGCGATGCAGAGCCTATCGTTTAGTTCCATAATATCGATTATGCGAATCACGGACGAGCGTTCCGCCGTTTCGCCGTCGTCCCCGTTACGCCGCCCACGCAATCGCGCGCGGACGCCCGCCGATGGAGTGTGGCCCGCGACGCCGTAAAGCTTTTGCACGGCCGATGCGGCGGGCGCATTGCCGACCGGCGCCGAAAATCTACTGCGCGTCTGATCTAAGGTCCTGCAAACGCAAACATTCCTCCCGAGCCACGACATCGGGAGGCGGCCCTCAAACCGTGGCGGCTGTTTGGATTTTTAGATCGACCCATGGAATTTTCTGGCCTTCCGGGGCCAAACTCTGGTAAAAGGCTCGCTGCGCGGGACTATATGGCATTCAAGAGCACATCATCGTCGTTTGCGAACGGGCGCTTTTTTTGCGGCCCGAACGTAGACGCCTGGGCGCACTAAGGTTGGCATAGCAGTCTTGCCTTATTTGGCGGAGACGAGCAGGTAGACATGAGCAAAGGTAGAGATTTTCGGGGCCCCCGCAAGCGCGGGTTCGATGATGACGCCCCGTTTAGTTATGACGCTCCGCGGCCGAGCCGGCCGCCGCGTTCGCAGTTTGGAGGCGGCGGATTTCCTGACGCGCCGCCCCCGATGATGAACGAACCCGCTGTCGACGCTATCGTAAAATGGTTCAAGCCTGATAAGGGCTTCGGCTTTGTCGAGCTCGCCAATGGCACCGGCGACGCGTTTCTCCATATCGGCGCCGTCCAGGCGGCGGGATATGATTCCCTGCCGCCGGGCGCGAAATTGCAGGTCCAGGTCACGAGTTCGGTGAAGGGCCAGCAGGTGGCGCGGATTCTCGAGGTCGATCTCGCCGGCGCGGCCGAGCGGGCGCCGCCGCCGCGCACCGGCGGGGGTGGCGGATTTGACAGTCCCCGGCCCCGTCGTCAGGCGCCCGATCCGTCGACCGCCGTTCCGGTCTCCGGCAAGGTCAAATGGTTCGACGAGACGAAAGGCTTTGGCTTCGTGCAGTCGAATGACGGCGGCAAGGACGTCTTCGTGCACATTTCGATTCTTGGCCCGTCAGGCGTGAATCGCCTTGCTGAAGGCCAGCCGGTGACGATGCAAGTCGTCGATACGGCGAAGGGTCGCGAGGCGCTGTCCATCATCCTGGACTGATCGGGCGCTGCCCGCACTGCGCCGCCTCCTCCTTGCGGGGAGAGCGGCGTTTTCTTTTTGGGGGGTCAAGACCCATGTCCGCCCGCCAGACAGGCGATATCGCCCGACTGATCGAAATCATGGCGGCGCTACGCACGCCGGGCAGCGGCTGTCCCTGGGATCTGGAGCAGGATTTCCATTCGATCGCCCCCTACACGATCGAGGAAGCCTATGAAGTCGCGGACGCCATCGAGCGCGCTGACCTCGCCGATCTCAAGGACGAATTGGGCGATCTCCTGCTCCAGGTCGTGTTCCACGCGCGGATGGCGCAGGAGCAGAACGCTTTCGCCTTCCCGGATGTTGTCGACGCCATCTGCGACAAGCTCATTCGCCGGCATCCTCATGTTTTCGGCGACCGCCAATCGCTCGACGCCGGGGGCGTGAGCGCGCAGTGGAGCGAGATCAAAGCGCGCGAAAAGGCGGAGAAAGAGGGCGGGCGACCGGAAAGCCTGCTTGACGGCGCGCCGCTGGCCCTGCCCGCGCTCACCCGCGCGCTAAAGTTGCAGCAAAAGGCGTCGACCGTCGGCTTCGACTGGGACGACGCACAGCAGGTTCTCGCCAAGATTCGCGAGGAAACCGAAGAAGTTGCCGCGGAGCTCGCCCTGCCCGGCGCGAGCGCGTCGCCGGCGCTTGAAGAGGAGATCGGCGATCTCTTGTTCGTCGTCGCCAATCTCGCGCGTCACGCCAAAGTCGATCCCGAACAGGCCCTTCGCGGCGCCAACGCCAAATTTGAGCGGCGCTTCCGTCATATTGAACGCCGCCTTGCCGAGAAGGGGCGTTCAACCGAGGCGGCGTCTTTGGACGAGATGGAAGCCTTGTGGGTTGAGGCGAAGCAGGCCGAGCGCAAGCCGCGCTGATGCGCGGCGCATTTGATCGCTACGACGCCGCTTTCCGGCGCCGCGCGCGAGAACCGCGAACGATTTCAGCTTGCGGAAAGCGCTTGGCGAGGCCGTCCGAGCGCTCCGGATCGACGCGAACCATGAGATGAACGCCGCCCTCAGGCAGCGCTTGGCGCTCGAGCACTTCGGTATGGGCGTGAAGCCAGGCGAGTCCCGCGCCGTCGGCCGCGTCCACGTCGAGTTCAAACCGAATGCGCCCCGCCGCAAGCTTCTCTTCGATTCGCGCCGCCAGTTCGTCGAGGCCCTGCCCGGTCAATGCAGATACGAGCGTCGGCCGCCGTCGAGGCTCGATCCCGCGCGCGGCCAGCCGAAGCGCCGACAGCCGTTCCGGATCAAGCGCGTCGATCTTGTTCCAGACCTCCAGAATTCGGCCCTCGCCTTCGCCTTTGAGACCGAGTTCGTCGAGGATCGCCTCCACGTCTTTCGCCTGCGCCTCCCAATCTTCGTGCGAAACGTCGCGAATATGGAGAACTACGTCGGCGAGGGTCACTTCTTCGAGCGTCGCTCGAAAGGCCGAGACGAGCATCGTCGGCAGATCGGAAATGAATCCCACCGTGTCTGACAGAAGGATGCGGGCGCCATGCGGCAGTTTGATCTGACGCAGCGTCGGATCGAGCGTCGCGAAAAGCATATCCTCGGCCAGAACTTCCGCCCGCGTCAGTCGATTGAACAGCGTCGACTTGCCGGCGTTGGTGTAGCCGACGAGCGCGACCACCGGATAGGGAACATCGCGCCGGGTCTTGCGATGCAAAGCGCGGGTGCGCTTCACTTTGTCGAGATCATGCTCGATGCGCCGCATCCGCTCCTCGATCAGGCGGCGGTCGGTTTCGATCTGCGTTTCGCCAGGGCCGCCAAGAAAGCCGAAGCCGCCGCGCTGACGTTCGAGATGGGTCCAGGAGCGCACCAGTCGCGATTTCTGATAGGCGAGATGCGCAAGCTCGACCTGCAGCGCGCCCTCCTTGGTGCGGGCGCGCTCGCCGAAGATTTCGAGAATGAGCCCAGTACGGTCGATGACCTTGGCGTCCCAGGCCTTTTCGAGATTGCGTTGCTGCACCGGCGAAAGCTGGCAATCCATGCTGACCAGCGCCGCGTCCTTCGCCTTGACGATTTCTGCGATCTCCTCGACCTTGCCCTTCCCGAGGAAAGTGGCCGGTCGGACCTCATTCAGCGAAATTGCCGATTGGCCGACGACATCGAGGTCAATCGCCTGGGCGAGGCCAACCGCCTCCGCGAGGCGCGCCGCCGGGTCGCGGGTGCGCGCGGCTCCGCCCTGGGCCAGATAGGGTCCGACAACCAACGCCCTGGCGGCGGCCGCCTTCGAGGCCGCGCCTTTTCTTGCTTCGCTGTCCGCCCTCAATCGCCTACCGTTGCTTCTCGGCCTGCCCGTCGTCGTCGCCCGGCTCGAACATTTGTATGGGGTGTCCGGGCATGATCGTCGAGATGGCGTGCTTGTAAACGAGCTGGGAATGCCCGTCTCGCCGCAGCAACAGGCAAAAATTGTCGAACCAGGTGACGATTCCCTGGAGCTTGACGCCATTAACGAGGAAGATGGTGAGCGGGACTTTGTTCTTCCTGACGAAATTCAAAAATGTATCTTGCAGATTTTGCGAACGCTCTGACGACATCGGCTGTCCTGTTCTGTTTTTTAGCCGAGCGGAATTGACGCCGCCCCCAAGGGATCGTTCTTCTTTTTTCGCCGCCGTGTTCATTAGAGCCTTTCAAATGACGAAGCGCAAGGCGCAACCCAGGCCGGCGACGCCGCGAATTGATCAAAATCATCGTTGATAAAGCCCCGCCAGCCGAAGCGCGGCGCTTCATGCATTACATTACTTTTATATCGTATGTTTATGTTTCCTATCACTCTACCGAGAGCGACTTGAGCTTTCGGTGTAAGGCCGAGCGCTCCATGCCGATGAACTCGGCCGTGCGGGAAATATTCCCAGAAAATCGATTTAGCTGCGCGACGAGATATTCGCGTTCGAAAACTTCCCGGGCTTCTCGAAGAGGCAGGCTCATCAATTTTTCGCCGCGCACGCCCGCAGGCGTCGCCGGGACGAGTTCGCCGACGTCGGCGGGGAGCATTTCCGCGGTTATCGTCGCGCCAGGATCGCCCGACGTCAGGATCATCAGCCGCTCCACATTGTTTTTTAACTGCCGAATATTGCCGGGCCAGTCGTGCAATTGCAGGACCGCGAGCGCGTCTTCGGAGATTCTCCGGCGCGGCATGCCGGAGGCGAGCGACATGTTCTCCATGAAATATTCGATGAGGGCCGGAATGTCCTCGCGCCGCTCCGCGAGCGACGGCACCCGGATCGGCACCACGGCGAGCCGATGGAACAGATCTTCGCGCAGCGTTCCCTCCTCGATCGCCGAGGCCAGATCGCGCGCCGACGAGGAGATGATGCGCACGTCGACCTGGACCTTGTTCGATCCGCCGACCCGCTGGAAAGTCTGGTCGACCAGCACGCGCAGGATTTTCGCCTGAGTGTCTTTCGGCATGTCGGCGATTTCGTCGAGGAACAGCGTTCCGCCATGGGCCTCCTCGAGCGCGCCGATCTTTCGCTCGCCGTCCACGCCTTCGCGTCCAAACAGCTCGATTTCCATATTTTCCGGCGTGATCGTCGCGGAATTGATGACGACGAACGGTCCTCCGGCCCGGCTTGACGCCTCATGGATGCAGCGCGCCGCGAGTTCCTTGCCCGTACCCGGCGCGCCGGTGATCAACACGCGGGAGTTCACCGGGGCGACCCGGCCGATGAGCTGCTGCAGTTGATGCGCCGGCGGAGAATTGCCGACGATGCGATCGAACGCCCCTGCCCGCTGCCGCAAGGCGGAAAGTTCACGCCGCAACTGGTAGGCCTCGAGCGCGCGTTCAGCGACGAGCACCAGCCGATCAGCCTTGAAGGGCTTCTCGATGAAGTCGTAAGCGCCGATCTTGATGGCGCTGACCGCGGTTTCGATATTGCCGTGGCCGGAGATCATGACCACTGGCAAGCCTTTGTGCTGCTTCTGCACCTGTTCGAGCACCTGGAGTCCGTCGAGCCGAGACCCTTGCAGCCAGATGTCGAGAAAAACGAGGTGCGGTCGCCGGCCGGCGATCGCGGCGAGCGCTTCGTCGGAATCTTTGGCGGTACGGACTCCATGTCCCTCGTCGCTGAGAATTCCGGCGACGAGCTCTCTGATGTCCTCTTCATCGTCGACAATTAAAATATCGGTGGCCATTATTCCCCGCTCTGCCCCGCATCGCTTGCTTGCGCCGCCGCACTGTCGGCCCGAACGCTCGCTGCGCGCGTCTCTTCCTTCGAAGACGTCTCCCCGGCGAGGGGCAGGACGAGCCTGACACAGGCCCCCCGACCCGATGGCGCGTCCAGCAACTCCAGCCGGCCTCCGTGATCCTCGATGATCTTCGCGACGATTGGCAGGCCCAGACCGGTGCCGTCCGATCGCGTCGTCATATAAGGTTCGAGCAGGCGCTGCCGATTCATCGCCGGGAAGCCTTTACCATTGTCGATCACGTCGATCTCCGCCATGTGATCGCGCACATTCAATTCGATTTCGACTCGTCCCTTTTCGTGAGAGTCTTTTTCTTCGCGTGCGGCGACGCCTTCGACGGCGTTCTTAACGATATTGGTCAGCGCTTGCGACAGCAAGCGGCGATCGAACTGGGCGATGACGGGCGTCTCCGGCAAATTTTCGACGATGTCGAGATCAGCGTTGCCGACGCGCATCAGGAACGCCACCTGCCGAATGCATTCGTTGAGATCGTCGCGCTCCGGGCGCGCCTTCGGCATGCGCGCAAAGGACGAAAACTCGTCGACCATGCGCTTGATGTCATCGACCTGACGAACGATCGTATCGGTGCATTGGTCAAAAACGTCGCGATCCTCCGCAATGACCTTGCCGTATTTGCGGCGCAGCCGTTCCGCCGACAACTGAATCGGCGTGAGCGGATTCTTGATCTCATGAGCGATGCGCCGCGCCACGTCGGCCCATGCGGAGGTACGCTGCGCCGTCACGAGGTCGGTGATATCGTCGAGCGTCACCACGAAGTTATGCTGTCCGGCGTCGGCGCGCGCCGACGTGACCCGCACGTTCAAGGTGCGCTCGGCGACGCCGCGCTTGATTGTGATCTGGCTCTGCACGGCGCGCGGGAAGACTTCGGCGGCGTCCTCCAGGATCGGGACGATTTCCGGCAGCACCGACGCCACGGAGGCTCCGACCGTCGCGTGGCCCTTGGCGTCCGCCAGCGACAGTTCCTCGGCCGAGCGGTTCAAAATGGAGACGATGCCGTCCGAATCCACGCCCATCACCGCCACCGGCACGCCGGCGAGCACGGCCTCGGTGAATTCGCGACGCTCGTCATTGATGCGATTGGCTTCGATCAACCGGCCTTGCTGAAGATTGAGCTCGGTCGTCATATTGTTGAAGACCGCGCCGAGCCGCGCCAATTCGCCATGCTGCTTGTCGACATTGACGCGAACGTCGAGATTGCCGGCCGACACTTCGTCGGTCGCGGCGATCAGATCGCGGATCGGCGTCACGAGACGGTCGGCAAAATCGAGTCCGAACCAGATCGACGACAGCAGCATGATCGTTGTCAGGAACGCGTACATCAGCACGAAGGCCCGCTGCACGGCGGCGCGATAGGCGTCGAAGGCGTCGTAGCTGCTGATCAGGCTTTGCGCCTGTTTGGGGAATTCCACCGCAATCGGGTCGATCGGCCGAGTGACGTATAGGAATGTGTCCTGGAAGGCGTTCAGCGCGCGCAACGCCACGAAGCTCTTGCCCTCGTCAATGACGAGACACAGCGGCTCGCCGCGTCGCGCATCTTCGAACTCGGATTTGGGCGGGGCGATGATGATCGAGGCGGCGTTCTGCGCGACGTCGATCCGGTCGAGAATCTCGCCGTTTGATTTCACTAGAGCGGCGACCGAAAAGCCCAGAAAATACGCGCGCGACTGGAATATCTGGTGAAAATAAGGACGGTCGGAATTGTACAGAATGGCGGCGCGATCGAGATCCGAGGCTGTGAGCTGAGCTTCCTGCAGCAGCGCCCGACACTGGCTCTCGCGAAATACCGCCGCCGCTTCGGCGGTATTGTGGACGAAAATTTTTACGCTCGACATGAAGGCGGGATTGAGCACGCGCTCCAGCGTCAATGAGCCCGCAACCGCCAGCAGAATCGCGGGAATTAGCGCAATGACGGAGAAAAAGCCGACCGTGCGCACGTGAAGGCGCGCCGCCGCCTCGCCGCGTCGCCAGACGCGGTAGAGGCGCCACGCCTTGACGAGCACCATCGCGAGCAAAACGCCGACGAGGACGCCGTTGACGACCAGTAGCGGCAGCACACGGTCGTCCGTCGGCGACACCACGCCGAATTCCGCGACGACCAGGAACGTGGCCAAAGCGCAGCCGACGGCGCCGATCACGATGATCGGGCCGAACCAGCTGCGAAACGACGTTGCGCGTCTCGATTTTGGCGGAGAAGCCGAGTCTCCGGTCAGGGCCATGGCGCCTGTATAGGCTCCGCCCGCGCCGCTTGCAATTGAACCGCCGTTAGACCGCTACCTCGGCGAGCGCATCAAGCGGATATCCAGGTCATTAACCTTCTTGCGCAGCGTGTTGCGATTCAACCCGAGCAATTCCGCGGCCTTGATCTGATTGCCGCGTGTCGCCGCAAGAGCGGCGGACACGAGCGGAATTTCGATCTCGCGGATGATGCGGTGATAGAGCCCGGGCGGCGGCAGTTGGTCGCCGTAATCTCGAAACAGCTTGGCGAGGTGCTGTTCGACCGACGTCGACAGCGTCTGTCCATCGGGCGTTTCCTGTGAAGACGCGCCTGAAGCCGCGCCTTTCTCGGGCTCGGCCTGCCGAATTTCGTGCAGGAGCTCCGCCTCGACGAGCTGGTCGGAAATGACTTCCTGCGGATGCAGCGCGGCGAGCCTGCGAATGAGATTCTCGAGCTCGCGGATATTGCCCGGCCAGCGGTATTTCTTCATCCGGTCGAGCGCCGGCTGCTCGATGTATTTCTGCGGCAGGCCTTCGCTCGCCGCCACCTTGAAGAAGTGATGGACAAGGTCGGGAATGTCCTCGGCGCGTTCGCGCAGCGGCGGCAGGCGAAGCGGCACGACGTTGAGGCGGAAATACAGATCCTCGCGGAACAGGCCCTGCTGAATGAGGATTCGCAGATCCTTGTTGGTCGCGGCGATGATCCGGACATTGGTCTTGATCGGCGTGCGGCCGCCCACGGTCGTATATTCGCCCTGCTGCAGCACCCGCAGCAACCTTGTCTGCGCCTCCATCGGCATGTCGCCGATTTCATCCAGAAACAGCGTGCCGCCTTCGGCCTGTTCGAAGCGGCCCGCCGATCGCTGATTGGCGCCGGTGAAGGCGCCTTTCTCATGGCCGAAGAGTTCGCTCTCGATCAGATCGCGCGGAATCGCCGCCATGTTCACCGCGACGAAGGGGCCTTTCTTTCGCTTTCCATAGTCGTGCAAGGCGCGGGCGACGAGCTCCTTGCCGGTGCCGGACTCGCCATTGATCATCACCGTCAGGTCGGTTTGCATCAACCGCGCCAGCGAACGATAGATTTCCTGCATGGCCGGGGAGCGGCCGACGAGCGGCATTCCCTCGATTTCTTCGTGGCCGTCGTCCTCGTCGGGCTGCTTGCGCGGTTCCGCCATGGCGCGCCCGACGATGCCGACAAGCTCCTTGAGATCGAAGGGCTTGGGCAGATAGTCGTAAGCGCCGCGCTCCGACGCCCGAATGGCGGTCATGAAGGTGTTCTGCGCGCTCATGACGATGATCGGCAGCTCGGGACGAAGTTTCTTGATGCGCGGCAGAAGTTCGAAGGCGTTCTCGTCGGGCATCACCACGTCGGTGACGACGAGGTCGCCTTCGCCCGACTGCACCCAACGCCAGAGCGTCGCCGCCGCGCCGGTGGTGCGCACCTCATAGCCCGCGCGCGACAGCGCCTGGGCGACGACGGTGCGGATCGAGGCGTCGTCGTCAGCGACTAGAATTTCTCCTCGCGTCATTGATCGGTTCTCCCGCGCCTGCGAGATGTCATGCACGCCGTTCCTCGCGTTGTTCGGGCCTTTTCGTCCTGTACATCGGCATCAGCACCCGAAACGTCGTGCGTCTGGGGAGGGATTCGCACTCCACGATGCCGCCGTGGTCGTTGACGATCTTCGCAACCAGTGCAAGTCCGAGGCCAGTTCCTGTCGATTTCGTGGTCACAAAGGGATCAAAGAGATGCGCCGCGATGTCCTCGGGGACGCCATGTCCATTGTCGCGCACGCAAAATTCGAGCGGCAATCCGATGGGGCTTTTCTCGCCCATCGCGCGCAGGCTGACGCCGGGGCGGAACGCGGTCGATAGTTCGATCTCGCTGTCGACGGCTTCCCCAACCGCCTCCGCCGCATTCTTCACCAGATTGAGAAAGGCCTGCACGAGTTGATCGCGGTTGGCGTAAACCTCCGGCAGAGAAGGATCGTAATTCTCGACGAAGCGGATGTTGCGCGCGAACCCGCTTTGCGCAACGCGCTTCACGTGATCCAGCACCGAATGGATGTTGACCTGTTCACGCTGCAGCGGGCGCGCGTCGGAAAAAACCTCCATCCGGTCAACGAGACGCACGATCCGGTCGGTCTCTTCGCAAATGAGCCGGGTCAGGGCGCGATCCTGGTCGCCGAGCGAGGATTCGAGCAATTGCGCGGCGCCGCGAATGCCGGACAGCGGATTCTTAATTTCGTGCGCCAGCATCGAGGCGAGCCCCGAAACCGAGCGAACAGCGCCGCGATGAGTCAACTGTCTGTCTATTTTATCGGCAATTGTTCGCTCTTGCAGCATGACAAGCACGAGCCCCTCGCCCTCAGGAAGCGGCGCGCAATGGACGTCGACCCGGCGGTCGGAGTCCTGGCCCGGCCGGCCGAGATCGACCTTGTATTCGTTGATCGTCGTCCCGCGCTCACGGACCTGTTCGATCAGCGCGGTCAGCGGCGATCCGAACGGCAGCAGCCGATCGAGCGACTGGCCGATGAGCAAGGGCTTGCCGAGTTCGAAGAAAACTTCGGCGGCGGCGTTGGCGTCCTCGATGACGCCGTCGCGTGCGACGGTCAGGATCGGATTGGGCAAAGCCTCCAGCATGCAGGACCGCCCAGCCTCATTGATGACGTTGAGCGGCTCGAAACTCGCGCAATGCGCGCCATTCCGGCGCGGGCGATCGGAAACGCTCATGCCGCTTCCCCTTGCTCCACAAACTCTCTCCCCAGGAAGATCATGTCGATCAGCCGCGCCGCCTCGCCCGGCGACTCGGTCGTCACAAGGGCGCGACGCGCATCCGCCGCCGTCGGCCGCCCCAGGCGATCGACATAGGCTGCGAGATGCTTGCGCGCATGCCTAAGACCCCCAGACGCGCCCATCGACGCCACCAGACCTTCGAGATGTTCGCGCGCGATTGCAGCGCGCTGCGCCGTCGTCGGCGGCGCTCGCCTTTTGCCGGTCCGCAGAAAATGCGCGATATCGCCGACGATCCAGGGCTGTCCCGTCGCCGCCCGCCCGATCATGACCCCGTCGGCGCCAGATTTCTCGAGCATGTCGGCGGCGGCGTCCTCGCCGGCGCAATCGCCATTGGCGATCACCGGGATTCGCACGGCGTCCTTCACCGCGGCGATCGCCAGCCAGTCGGCGTCGCCGGAATAAAACTGCTGCCGCGTTCGACCATGCACAGTGATCATTGCGGCGCCTTCGGATTCGGCCCGGCGCGCCAGTTCGGCGGCGTTACGGCTCGATTCGTCCCAGCCCAGACGCATTTTTATGGTGAGCGGCACGCATATTGCGTTGCGGACTGCGGAGATTAACCGCGCCGCCTGATCGAGATCGCGCATCAGCGCGGCGCCCGCGAGGCCGCCGGTAACGCGCTTGCAAGGACAGCCCATGTTGATGTCGACCCAGTCAGCCCCTGCGGCCTCGGCGCAACGCGCCGCCGCCGCGATTTCGTCCGGATCGCGGGCGGCGATCTGAATGACCCGCGGGCCTTCGCCGGCGCGCTCAAGGCGCATCGACGTTTCGCGGTCGCCGCGAGCGACGCCTGCCGCCGTCACCATCTCGCTCACTGTCGCCGAAGCCCCAAGGCGGAAGGCGATACGACGCATGGCGGGGTCAGTCACGCCGGCCATTGGCGCCAGCAGCGCATGACCAGTCAACGTGACGCGGCCAATGCTCAACGGCGGCGGCGCAAGGCCAACGCCTAGTTTTTCGGCAACAGCCATCTTGCCCACATCATAAGCAATTCTCTTCGCAGTTGCAACATAGCATTTTTTCTTCCGCCGCAGTTTGACGTCAAAGGCGAAAACCGACAGAGAGCGGCCATGGGCGCCGCTGCGGACCACTCTTCCATCGCCATTCTCGTCGTCGCCGGCGGCCGCGGATCGCGCGCCGGCGACGGCGTCCCCAAGCAATACCGGGCGATCGCCGGAAAAACCTTGCTCGCCCGCACGCTTAACGGCCTGCATATGGCTGCGCCTCAGGCCGCCCTCAAGGTCGTCATCCACAGGGACGATTTCGATCATTACGCCGCCAGCGCGGCTGAGCTTTCGCCATCGGCCCGGGCGCGCCTTCTGGCGCCGGCCTTTGGCGGCGCGACAAGGCAGGACAGCGTCAGGAGCGGCCTCGAGGCGCTGGCGACCGAGGGTCCGCCCGACATCGTGCTGATTCATGACGCGGCGCGTCCCTTCGCCGACGCCGCGCTGGTCGCGCGCGCGATCGAAGCGGCGGCGATTCATGGCGCCGCCGCGCCCGGCGTGCCGCTCGCCGATACGATAAAGGAGATTGACGACGCCGGCGCCGTGGTGGCGACGCCCGAGCGCGCGAGGCTTCGCGCCGTGCAGACGCCGCAATCGTTTCGCTTCGATCTCATCTTGAAGGCGCATCGCGCCGCGGCCGCCGGCGGGCGCGACTACACCGACGACGCCATGGTCGCCGAGGCGGCCGGAGCGAAGGTGCATATTTTCGATGGCGACGCCGCCAATTTCAAACTCACGACGCAACAGGATTTCGCCCGCGCCATGGAGCTCTTGAAGCAAACCGCATTCGTCGATCTGCCCGATATCCGCACGGGCCAGGGCTATGACGTCCATGCGTTCGGACCGGGCGACGCGGTCTGGCTCGGCGGCGTGGCGATCCCCCATACGCATGGCCTCGCCGGCCATTCCGACGCCGACGTTTTGTCCCATGCGATCACCGACGCCGTCCTCGGCGCCATTGCCGAAGGCGACATCGGCGCGCATTTCCCGCCGTCGGATCCGCAATGGAAGGGCGCGGCGTCATCGATTTTTCTGGCCCGCGCCTGCGAATTGGTGCGGACGCGCGGCGGCGCCATCGCCAATGTCGACGCCACCATCATTTGCGAAGCGCCGAAGATCGGCCCGCATCGCGAGCGCATTCGGGAAAAACTGGCGGAGACGATGGGCCTCGATATCGGCCGCATCGCGATCAAGGCGACGACGACCGAGAGGCTGGGATTCACCGGCCGTCAGGAAGGCATGGCGGCGCTGGCGATCGCGACGGTAAGGCTGCCGTGAGGGATGAGCTGGCGTTCCCCG